>JBEGIR010000076.1 GCA_040224245.1 Puniceicoccaceae bacterium
TGGCATTCGCATCGCTTCCAGTTGGGTATCGACACAATTCGGGACAATTGTAGGCGTTTTCACAAAATCTCGCGTCGCGGGATGTTCATGTGATGACGATGTTCATTTACCTCCATACCAAAACCCCTTGGGCCAATTGAATGGGTGCAACTCCACTCGCAATGACTCCGGGAGTGGCTTCCGCTCCGAAAGCAACATGTTTTCGGCAGCCTGCTGCTCCGTTCGCACTCCGGTAATGACCGTGCTCACAGCATCGCAGTCGAGTGCGAAACGAGCCGCCGCCTCCCGAATACTGTAGCCTGAACCGTTCAGACACGCCTCAATTCGCCGAACCCGCTGCGCTGTTCTCGCCTGCCGATCACCCGCAAAATAGCGACTGCGGAAGTCTCCTGACGAAAACTCCCGCTGTTCTGAAAATCGCCCCGCCAGTGAACTCTCATCAAACACCACCCTCACAATCACTCCGGTTTCCGTCTGTTTTGCGACCGGAAGCAACTCTGCAGCTGGTTCCTGTTCAAAGAGGTTATAGATCACCTGCACCGTATCCACCAAACCGTCGCGCATGAGATCAATCACCGCATTCTGGTCGTGTTCCGGAGTGGAAACGCCCACCCATCGGATGCGTCCCTTTTGCTTCTGCTGCTGCAACCATTCCAGTGCAGCCGGGTTGCGGTTCCAGGCGCGTGTCCAAGTGTGCAATTGCAACAGGTCGATGCAGTCGGTCTTCAAATTTTTCAACCGTGTCACCAAACTCTGTTCCAGATACGAAACCGGATAGCGATCATGGATCTCGCAATAGGGTGACGGTGGCCACGGACCGGGCATTACCGGATGTATCTTCGTGGCAACGTACACCAAGTCCTTCCCTTTCTGCTCCAGTGCCTTCGCGATCACCTGCTCCGAGCGACCGTCTCCATATCCTGCAGCAGTATCAATGAAATTACATCCCATTTCGATCGCTTTGTGGATCGTTCGGATAGACAGATCCACAGGCTGTTCGCCCCAGTCACTGCCCATCGCCCAAGTTCCAATGCCGATCTCGGATACCTGCACACCACATTTGCCCAACGCACGATAGTTCATCAATATCCTCTCCTGCTGAAATGGCGAAGGCCCAAGGGGGTTTCCCTTGAGCCTTCATTGGGTGCAGGGCCTGGATTTGAACCAGGGACCTTCAGGTTATGAGCCTGACGAGCTACCGGACTGCTCCACCCTGCAACACACATAAAGTTCCATGTATGAATCGTCTCCTGCCTGGACTCAAGCTTTTATTTCAAAAATCCGGATAAAGTGTTTATCGTAAATCTCTGCAGAAGGGTGGATTCTTGAATTGTAAAGGTTGCAAAAGCAAAGTAGACCTATGCGGACTGAAAATTCGAGATACGGCCTTATCAAGGCGCCTTGACGCACCCAACAACATGACCATCAGGATTTCCAGACTACCACTTCCCCCCTTGATAGCCCTGATTCTGCTGCTTGCAGGATATGCGTCCCCATCCCTCTCGGCTGACAGCGATCTGATAACCTCAACACTGGAAGCCACCCAAGATCCACCACCAGAAGCACTTGAGGATGCTCTCAGCCGCATTCCCGCCGCTCTGCAGGAAGCCCAGCGACTAGGGCGCTTTGCGGACACAATCAAACTCCTTGAGCAAGCAGCCCAACTGGCTGAACGCAAAGCAGACTGGGTCGAGGGAACCCGTTTTTGGAAAACAGCGATCAAGCTTGCAAGCCAACACCTCGATGCGTCGGACATCGCGCGCATGCGCATCGCATTCGCAGCCTTCCTGCGTAACGCAGCAACCCCCGACAAGGCCCTCGCTCAACTTCGAATGGCCGAGACTTACTTTCGGGAACAACGAAACGCTCCTTCATCCATCACAGTACAACAGGAAATTGCCCTGATCCTGGCTGAGCAGAACCAAGCCGATGCTTCCCTGGCAGCCGCCAACGCTTCAGTCTCATCGGCCATCGCACTTGGAGACCTGAACCTGATGGGAGAGACCCAGCAAACCCGCGCGCTCTGCGCCATGATTCTGGAGCAAAGCCACCAGCGGGAACTCGCGCATGCCATCCTGCAGCATATTCGCTTGCTGCATGCCCAGGAGAGCATCGAAAAGGCAATCTCGACCCACCATCAGACTGCACTTCAATCGCTCGAAAGTGCTATCGGTTATTTTGCTCAAACTGGAGCGGACGCCAGACGTGCGACCAGTCTGAAACTGAAGGGAGACATTTTCCTGAGAGCGAGTCGCATCGCGGATGCCCGCCGCTACTACGAAGAAGCATACCAGGCCTTCTCAACCACCACCCAACCCTCTGGGCTTGTGGAACTGCAGGTTGCCCTTGCGGTTTTGGAAACCATTAACTCCTCAATGGACTCGGCTCTGTTGTGGATCAATCAGGCAATCCAGTCCTCCAGCACCCACCCAGACCTAGCCTGGATCCTTTTGCTCAAGGCGGAAATCGCCTTACAGGACTTCAATGATACCTTGGCAAAAACCACCCTGCAGCAAGCCATTGCCATAGCAGATTCCCAGCACGACCTCGATGCGCTCATTGCTCTGCATCAACTGCGATCCCTTGTCGAAATTAACCTTGGAAACTTCAGGGAAGGGTTTGATGCGCTCGACACCGCAACGCAGTATCAGGTTCAGCAAATCCATGCTGAAAAGGAACAGATCGAAAAGGCTCGGATTTCCGATTTGCATGACCAGCATGCCACGTTGAGTGCACAATTCCAGGAGCGCGAGCAACTGCTCGAAACCCGACTGTTCGAGTATCAGGTGATCGTACGCAATCTGTGGATCATCGCAGCCATATTTACCGTCTGTTTTGCGGGTTGGTTCGCACTCAAACTGCGCCGAAACCGACGAAAGGAGCAAGAGTTGCAGGAACTCCGGAATGCATTGCACAACAGCCGTGAAGCACTGCGTCAGTCAACTGATGATCACCTCACCTTGTTCAAGCATCTGGCACATGAACTCCGCACCCCAATGAACGGCATTGTGGGATCCATCCCGCTGCTGTATGATACCACCCTGTCCCCACTTCAGGAAAATTGTGTCAACATCCTCGATGTCAGCAGTCGGTCCATCACCACACTGATTAATGACATTTCTGATCTGACCCAACTCAATTCGGGAAGATTGCAACTTGCCAGCGAACCCCTATCACTCGCCCAGATTGTGGAAACGGTTGTACACCTGTTCGAAGCTGACACCGAATACAACAGGGTGGAGCTTCTGAGTGATATTCCTTCCGATCCAATCCCTCTGGTCGATGCCGACCCAAACCGGATCCAACAGATCCTCATCACACTGACAGGATGGGCGCTCCAACGAACACCCGAAGGCCAGGTATCGCTGCATCTGATGTGGCTTGAACCTCACTCAGGAAACAAGTGCAACTTTCGCATCGTTGTCGAAACCAGTGGCTACGAATTGTCACCGGATACCCGAAACCAGCTTTTCGAGATTCACCCTTCCAGCACTCCTCAATCCTCAGCAAACCCATCCAGTATGATGGGCATGTCGCTGACTCAGAAGCTGATCGATATGATGCAAGGAGGCATCACAGTGATTCCCGGCAACCCGGGAGGCACGCGTATCCAGGTGGATCTGCCGCTTCCCATTCATGGGTGGCATCCCGAATGGCACAAGCCCGAGCCTCTTGAACGTTTCCCCCGGAAGCGCGCATTGATCGTTGATTCATCCCAGCGTGCTGCACAGATTCTAGCCCGACATCTGCAGTGCTGGGCCATGCACTCTGAACACGTCGAAGACGTATCTTCTGCCAACAACCTGCTCGAGCACACCCATGGGTTTGATATCATTTTTCTCGACTCTGCTCAGGCAGACCCCGGACTGACACTGCTCGAACAAATAGCAGCTATCCGCAGTCACGCCGATTATTCCCAAACTCCCATCGTTTTAATGACTCGCTTTTCCCAGCAGCAATCCAGCCTTGAACTCCACCGCCAACCCTTCATTTACCATCTCTCAAAACCACTGACTCTTCATCTGCTCCACAACACCCTGTGCCGTATTTTTTCCTCAAAATCTTCCCTGGCAAAATCCTACGCCACCCTTACGCCCGAATCCACATCTGCTGCCGAAGCAGCACCTGAATCCCATACAGAAAATCCCCGCCATCCGCGCGGGTTTCACTTCATGCCTTATATTCTACCGATGCGGCGCGATATCGATGTTGACCCAGGATTGACCATCCTGCTCGCTGAGGACAATCCAGTGAACCAAAAGGTCACCAGTCTCATGCTGAAAAAAATGGGCTATGACATCGACATCGTTCCCAATGGAAAGCGCGCCGTTGAAGCGGTTCAAGAGGGTCGATACGATGTGGTGTTAATGGATAAAATCATGCCCATTCTGGACGGTTTGGGTGCCGCACGGGAGATCCGCAAACTTGAGAACATCACCCAGCCCATCATCATTGCGCTCACAGCGTCAGCCACTATGGAAGACGAAATTGCCTGTCGCAAAGCCAGCATGGATAACTTCCTGGCAAAGCCTGTACAACTTGATAAAATGAAAGCCGCACTGGGCTTTGCCACTCACGAGCTCAAACAGCGCAGACTCGCACAGCAGGAGACTTTCCCGCGAAGCGAAACGTAGCAGCTCGACGTTCCCTAGAACAGGGTTATTCTTCAGTCAACGCTTCGCGCAGCTCGTTGACCTTTGCCTGCAGTTCCTCCCATTTCTGTTCGAGTGCTTCCTTGGCTTGGTCAGCCTTGTCTCCCGAAGTCTCCCCAAAGGCTTTCAACTGTGCTTGTGCATCTTTCTGAAGCTCCTTCACTTCACTCATCAACTCCGCAACACGTTCCTGGTTTTGACTGCTGACCTTCACAACCTTGTCCTTGAGTTCAACAATGGACTTCTCTGTATCTTTCCACTCTGCCGCAGTAAATGACTTGATCTGCGCCCAGCGTTCCTTGCTCAGCTCGACAGCCTGTTCCCAATTCTGGGCAGCCTCAGCTTGTACGGATTCAAGAGTGGTCTGCTCGTCGTTTTCTGTCGAACAGGAGGCAAACAACAGGAGTGAGGCGATCAACAGGCAACTTGAGATGGGATAAAGAGGTTTCATAAGATACGGATTTGAAGGTTTAGCGGCCCACTGCGAAGCCAGTGGATATCCAATGACAATGCTAACGTCGATTGCTCCGGAGTGCAAGCTGCTCACCAGAATTCCCACTTCCGATCATCGCACCCGATCCACAAACCCAACCTTGCGATACACTTTTGACAGCGTTTTATAGGCTCTCGACTGCGCCTTTTCCGCACCGGCTTTCAAAATGCGTTCGAGTTCAGCTTTTTCACTGATGATCGAGTGATACCGCTCCTGTACAGGTTTGAGTGCTTCCACGACCACGTCTGCAACTTCACTTTTAAAAGTGGCATAATTCGCACCCTCAAAATGTTTCTCAAGCTGTTCGATGGTCTGACCCGACAACACGCTGTGTAAGGTAAGCAGATTCGAAATTCCGGGTTTCTCTGGCGCGAACCGCACTTGGGTGTCGGAATCCGTTACCGCACTCATGATTTTCTTGCGCAGTTTCGCGGGTTCCTCCAGCAGGTAGAGCGTACCCCCTTCCTGCTCATCCGATTTTGACATTTTACGCGTCGGCTCCTGAAGAGACATGATTTTTGCGCCCGACTTGGGAATGTAAGCTTCCGGCACATTAAATGTTGGCGAAAAATGGTGGTTGAACCGAACCGCCAGATCCCGGGTCAGTTCCAGATGCTGGCGCTGATCCTCACCCACAGGGACCGCGTTGGCGTTGTATAACAAAATATCCGCCGCCATCAGCACAGGGTAGTACAACAGGCCCGCATTGACCGATGCCTGCGCCTTTGCGCCATCATGGGTGAATTTGAGATCATCACCATCCGACTTGACCTCAAACCCCAGCTTTGCCGCCTTTTCCTTGAACTGCGTCATGCGCTGCAAGTCCCCGATGGGGGTATGGCAACCCAGAACCCACGCGAGTTCGGCATGCCCGATCACATGCGACTGCATGAACAGTGCGGATTTTTCAGGATCCAGCCCACAGGCGATGTATTGCGCAAGGCAGGAGTAGGAGGCATTCCTCAGCTCCGACGGTGTGCGCTTCACCGTGATTGCGTGCATGTCCACAATCCCGAAAAAACACTCAAAATCCTCCTGCATGGTGGTCCAGTTTTTGACAGCACCAATGTAATTACCAATGGTCAGAACCCCGGTAGGCTGTGCGCAGGTGAGAATGACGGGCTTTGCTTCGCTCATGATGTTTTTCGGAATCAAAACGCGAATCCAACACCCCCTTCCGCAGAGGTCAAGTCTCGGTTCCGGTGCTTCATCCGACGACCACACACCCAATTGATTCTCACAACCATGCAACTCATGCCATTGCCTCCATGAGGAAATATTCAGGTGGATCCTTTCATTTCCACAATGGCTGTCACTTGCGCTAAACGGAATAGGTATTGATTCTTGGAATCGAATCAGGCAAAGTCGGGTATTACCGATTCCGCTCCAAAGACGAGTGGAACATGCAACACTAATTTCTTTCAGATTAACGTGGCTACCACCCAACTCACACCTTCGGAAATCGACGCGATCAAGGAATCCCTGCGCCGCTGCTCAGATTCCACAGTCGAAGCCGCCATTGCCTTTCGCACATCGAGGGATCCGGCACTGCTGCCAGTGATCGTCACTGGCATTATCGAACGCTTCCTCGAACCCGATCTCAAACCGCTCCTGAAAAAAGGAGATGACTCGCTCGCACTCTTTGACGATCTGGGCGTCGACTCACTGACCATGATGGAGATTGTCATCCTGGTTGAGGAAACCATAGGCATTTCCATCGAAAATGAAGAACTGCGGGACCTGCGAACCATCGCCGATGTCAAGGCCTTCATCGCAGCAAAGGGAGGCAGTAGTGCAGCATCAGCACCCGCTCCAGATACAGAAAAGTATCCCATCACCCAATCCGAAATTCTCGCCTGCATGCGCTATGCAGATCCATTCCTGTTTGTGGAGCAGGCTGCGATTTCAGGAAAGAAGGCCTGCGGCACTTACCACATTTCTGGGAACGAAAACTTCCTGAAGGGGCACTTTACCAACAATCCGGTTTTCCCGGCATCCATTTCCCTTGAGGCATTGGGCCAGCTCGCCGTGCTGTTCCTGATCAAGGCGGACCCCTCAGACACTGGTGGAACAGTAGATCCGCACACCATTTATTTCACCTCCTGCGATGGCATCCGTTGTCACAAGGAATGTAAACCCGGTGTCGTGTTTGAGATGGAAACGACACTCAAGCGCCTGCGCCACCCCATGGCAACCTTCGAGGGCAACATCAAGGTGAATGGCGAAAAAGTCGTCTTTGCCGAGGAAATCACGCTCCTGTTCGACTACGCAAGCTGAGCTGCGATCATCCATCACGCGGCGCTCGCATCTTTTTTTCCGAGTCCTAGCGATCCTATACCACCATGGCAGGGCACTCATCATCCCGTCCCTCACCGCGGATTTGCTATCTCTACACCACATTCCCACTGGTGAGCGAAACCTTCCTTCAGCGCGAAATGCGGGTGATGCGCACCCAAGCTGCCCATTTGCGCCTTTACAGCATCTGGGGAGGTAAAGCGGAGTTCGAAGGGCAGTCCGTCGAATGTTTTTCACTATGGGAACTCGCAAAACTATTCTACTGGCTCCCCTATTGGATTGTACAAAAACCCAGGGTGGTCGGCGGATTTTTCAAGGACCTCCTGATTCACCGGCCGCGCTATACCCAAAACCTGCTGGAAACCCTGCTTGGATTCGCATTCGCCCTGATCCGCGCGAGAGAGATTGAAGCCTGGAAACCCGACTGGATGCATGCTGTCTGGGCAACCATGCCTGCAACGTCTGCCCTCGTGCTCCAAAAACTCATCGACATCCCCTTTTCCATGGGTGCCCACGCCTACGATATTTTTCAAAAGGGAGGAGACTGCCTGCTCGATGCAAAAATTGAGGCGACCGCGTTCATTCACACCTCAACCAAATTTGCCAAAACCCACCTGCAGGACCGCGGAGCACCCGCCACAAAGGTTCATCTCATCCGACGCGGCTTATCCACTTTTCCTCCACTCAATGATCTTCGAACCGAGATCGACCGCATTCGCTTTCTGTCGATCGGACGCTTGGTGGAAAAAAAAGGCTACGCCGAACAGTTTCGCATCTACCGCGATCTGCGCAAGCGCGGCATTCCCTTTCTCGCCGAAATCATCGGTGAAGGGCCGCTCAAGGCCGAACTCGATGCCCTCATCATCGATTACGATCTGCAGGATTGTGTGAATCTGGTTGGCAAAGTTCCCCACGAAAACATTCAGGCCTACTATCACCGGGCCGATCTCTTCATCTTCACGGGAAAAGTCGCACCCAACGGGGACCGCAACGGACTCGCCAATGTGATCCCGGAGGCCATGGCTCGCGGGATTCCAGTGCTCACCACACCCGACTCAGGCATTGTCGAAAACTTTCGTTCGGGCTATGAGGTCATCATACTTCCCATCCGTCCCGTCGATCCCTGGGTTGAGACGATTCGCAATCTCGTCTCCGACGCCGATATGCGGCAGACCATCGGTGCCAACGCGCGGGACTGGGTCGAAAAACATTTCAACGCCAAGCGCAATACGGGAAAACTGTACCGCCTGATCGAAAAAAACGTTCGTGAATCCAGGCGAATCCAGGCAGAATCAGAACTCCCGGAAGATTCAAATGGCTGATTGGCAGCTATGCTCAAGCAAGAGCGTCCCCCGGCAGCGCATCGCACTCAAAGGTGTTTCTTAACTGCCTTTCGAAACGCATTTTCGATAATTCCGAAATCCTCATCGCTCATGCGCGCCGACGCCGCCGTGCGGATCATGTCCTTGCCCGGAGGCACCGCAGGCGAGGTCGACAATACTCCAAAAACACCATTTTCCAACAGCGTCTTCCAAAAGAAATAGGCACGCATGCGATCCCCGATCACCACCGGAATCGCCGGAGTGGTGCTTCCCCATACATCGAGTCCCAAACTCTCGTAGATGCCGCGCAGACGGGCGGTGTTTTCCCAAAGGCGCTGCAGGTGCTCCGGCTCCTGTTGCAGAACTTCGAGCGACGCCATCGCACACGCCACCTGAGTTGGCGCAATTGCCGCACTGAAAATCGTCTGCTTTGAATGCGTGCGCAAATATTCAATCAGCGCACGCGACCCCGCCACAAAGCCACCCGTGCTGGACAGTGCCTTCGAAAAACTTCCGCAGAGAATATCCACCTCGTCCACACAATCAAAATGATGTGCCGTGCCACGACCCCCTTCTCCCATCACACCAAACCCGTGCGCATCGTCCATCACCACAAAACACTGGTTGGCCTTTGCGACCTCCAGCAACTCTGGAACCGGCGCCAGGTGTCCTTCCATGGAATAGATACCGTCAAACACCAGCAGACGCCCAGTTTGCCGGGGTTCATGCGCCAGGATATCCCGCAGATCCTCCGGATTGTTGTGACTGAAGCGCTCCACCCGGGTATCGGCCAACTTCATGCCGCTGACCAGTGAGGAGTGAATGTTCTTGTCCGCAAGAATCACATCGCCTCGCTGCGCAAAGGTTGCCACCGCCGACATGCAGGAAATGTATCCCGCAACCGACACATGACAGGCTTCCTTTCCAACAAACGCGGCAATTTTCTCCTCCAGCTCCTCGTGAAAACGACGGCTGCCATTGGCAGAGCGTGCTCCTGTCGGACTCGACCCCCATTCATCCAGTGCCTGTTTGCCGGCTTCAATCACTTTGGGGTGTTCGCTCAGCCCAAGGTACTCGTTGCTGGTGATCATCACCTTCTCCTCACCCTGCAACCACACTCTTGTACCGCGCTGTTTGTCAAAGCTGAGGTAGAGCGGATTGTATTTCAATCGCTCTCGGGTAAGCTTGTCGTCCAGACAGCGCTGGGTGATGGGATCGTTCTTCAACGTCGCTCGTTTGAAAATTGCCATATGGGATTGTCCTCTTCTGGGGAAAAACTGAAATCACTCAAAGGCTGCGCATTTGGGTATTGGGATAACTGCCCAACCACTTCACAAAGTTGGATTTCCCCCGCAACTGCTCGAGTGCCGACTGAACATCGGTATCTTCAAAATGTCCGATGAAATCGATGAAAAAGAAGTAGTCCCAGCTCTTGCGGCGCGTCGGACGCGACTCGATCTTGCAGAGATTGATTCCGTGGCGGGAGAAGATGTTGAGGGCCTCCTGCAACGCGCCCACTTCATCATTCAGGGAAACCACGATGCTCGTTCGGTCCTTGCCAGCACCCAGGCGCTTCGCAGGGTCCTTGCCAATCACCAGAAAGCGCGTGATATTGTCACTGCGGTCCTGAATGTTGCGCTCCACGATCGGCACCCCCCATTTTTCGGAAGCCAGTGCACTGGCGATCGCTGCCACACCCGGTTCGCCCATGGCCATCTTGACCGCCAGGGAGGTGCTCTCGACTTCCTTCTGAAGGGCATCCGGTAGGTATCGCAGCAGCCAGTCCCTGCACTGTCCAAGGGCTTGATCCTTCGAACAAACCACCCGGATTTCACTGAGCGGAGAATTGGAGATGAGACAGTGCTCAATATCAAGATACACCTGATTGACGATGAACAGTTTGGTATTCACCAGCATATCCAGCGAATGCCGTACAATTCCATCCGTCGAGTTTTCGATCGGCAGCACCCCATAATCGGCTGAACCTTTTTCAACCAAGGTAAAAATCTCCGGAATCGAACCCACCGGCGTGTAGTGCATGGATGCGCCAAAAATCGCCAGTGCCGCCTGATTCGTATACGTTGCTTCAGGACCGAGAAACGCAATGCGCGTGGGACCTTCGAGTGCCTTTGCCGAGGAGATGATCTCACGATAAATTGCGCGTAAGGCTGCATTTGACAGCGGTCCCTGATTCAGGCCTGATACCTTCTCATACACGATCTCCTCACGGGATGGATCATAAATGGTACCACCTTTTTCCGCCTTGATGCGCCCAATCTCAGCAGCGACCTCAGACCGCTTGTTGAGGATCGTCACCAGCTCACGATCACAGGCATCAATCGATTGTCTCAAATGCTCCAGATGTTCATTCATAGTTCAAGGCTCCAGGGTCTTGCCAGATTTGCATGTTTTCCGCTGCCCAACCCTTATACTTTCAGGTCCAGGGATTCCTGACCATCCTCAAATTCATTTGAAGGTCGGTTCACCCATTCATCCAGCTTGTCCGAGGAAACGATGTCCGAGGTTGGCAGATCCGACAAACTTTCGAGTCCACAAAAATCCATAAACTTATCCGTAGTTCCATACTGAAGTGGTCTTCCGGGTAACTCCGCCCTTCCCCGTGAGATCACAAGATCCAGCTCCAGCAGGCGACTGAGCGCACTATCCACTGACACCCCGCGAATGCGCTCCATTTCAGCACGAGTGACCGGTTGGCGATAGGCAATGATGGCGAGGGTTTCAAGAGCGGCCTGACTCAAACGCAGGGGCTTGGTTTCACCCCGCAACGCGCGCACCCACTCTCCATATTCAGGTGCCACGCAGAGCCGATAACCATCCTTGGTGGACAGGAGTCGGTACACTTCTCCCCGGCTCTCAAATTCGCGTTCCAACTCGCCCATGGCCTCACGAATCGAGGAGGACGTCAGCAAGACGGGAAATCCCACATGAGATGGGGTTTCGCTCTCAGATTCTCCTGCCGACTGGCGCTCACGCTCCTCCAGCTGCTGCTCGCGAACTCGATTGTACACCCATTGAATCTGTTTGATATCCAGCGGGTCGGACGTTGAGAACAACAACGCCTTGAGCCAGGATTTGATATCGAATTCCATGAGTGATGTAAAACAATCAGTTGTGCAGCGCCTGTGCGCAACAGGTCGAAATTGACAAGTGCCATGGGGATTTCAAGTTTCTTTTGCCCCAGCTCCGGACAGTTCGACTCTCGTCAATGCCAATGAACCACTCCGCTGGCATATTCCACATCCACAGAGGCATGTCGCCTGAACAGAGTCAGATTCACGACACATTTGGGTTGCCTGCACGGGTTCGCATTTGAAAAACTCGATGAACTCGAACCCAAGGAGCCGGAATCGGTGAATTGGCGTTTCGTCCTTTGTCAACCACTGCCAATGCAAGCAACATGAGTTCCTGGAATACCTTCTGTGAGCGTTATTTTCACTTTGAGTCCGCAGCACTGAGCCTCGACCTGAGTCGGGTTCGTTTTCCCGATTCGTTTCTGGAGTCGATGGAACCCGCCATGCAGAAAGCCTTCACGGCGATGGCTCAACTCGAACAGGGTGCCATTGCCAATCCCGACGAAGATCGCATGGTTGGACACTATTGGTTGCGCAATGCACGGCTGGCGCCTTCACCCGAAATCCAGCAGGCCATCGAAGCCACGTTGGAAAAGATTCAGTCCATCGCGGATCAGGTTCACTCGGGCCAGATTCGTGGAGCAGACGGAGCGTTTGAACACCTGCTGATCATCGGCATTGGTGGCTCGGCGCTCGGCCCACAATTTGTAGATCGCGCCCTGCGCCACCCAGCAGCCGACCGCCTGCAAACCCACTTTTTTGACAATACCGACCCAGACGGAATCGATCTGGTGCTTGCGGAGCTCAAGGGTCAACTGGGGCGCACGCTCAGTGTTGTCATTTCAAAATCCGGAGGAACCCCGGAAACGCGCAATGGCATGCTCGAGGCCCGCTCCGCCTACGAGCGGGATGGCCTCAAGTTTTCTGAGCATGCGATTGCCGTGACGGGTGAAGGCAGCGCGCTCGACAAGGTCGCACAACAGGAACAATGGATCACACGCTTTCCCATGTGGGATTGGGTGGGTGGGCGCACCAGTGAACTCGCAGCCGTAGGCCTGCTGCCCGCTGCATTGCAGGGACTCGACTACCGTGGCATGCTCACGGGGGCCGCCGCGATGGACCAGCTCACACGCGCGACCACCACACAGGAAAATCCCGCAGCCCTGCTCAGTCTGATGTGGTACTATCTCACGGATGGCAAGGGGTCCAAGGACATGGTGATCCTGCCCTACAAGGACCGGCTCGAGCTATTCTCAAAATACCTGCAACAGTTGGTCATGGAGTCCCTCGGCAAAGAGTGCGATCTGAATGGCAAGGTGGTCAATCAGGGCATAGCGGTCTACGGGAACAAGGGTTCTACCGACCAACACGCCTACGTTCAGCAGTTGCGGGAGGGGTTGCACAACTTCTTTGTTACCTTTATTGAGGTCTTGGAAGCTCGCAAGGGAGCATCCATCGATGTCGACGATGCCACGACTTCAGGTGACTACCTGCAGGGATTCTACCTCGGCACACGTGATGCCCTTTTTGAAAAGGATCGGGAATCCATTACGATCACCGTTCGCAGCGTTGATGCCTTCACAGTAGGTGCGCTCATCGCACTGTTCGAGCGCGCGGTTGGACTCTACGCAAATCTCGTCAACATCAACGCCTACCACCAGCCGGGCGTGGAAGCAGGCAAAAAGGCTGCTGCCAGTATCCTCGACCTGAAAAACCGGATACAGGACCTGCTGCAATCCCGACCTGGCCAGGAACTCAGCGTCGAGGACATTGCGAAGGAACTCGGCTCCAAAGACCTCTGCGAAAAGGTGTTTAAGCTTCTCACTTCCAAGGTCGTCAACGATCCGACCCACTACCGGGGGACCGGATTGCACGACCCCAGATCCGCGCTTTTTGCGTACCTGGGTTGAATTCCCTACAGATTTCTACACCCGTTGAGTCGGCCACTCTTCCCGACTCAACGGTCGTCCTCCCCGAACAACCTCCCCTCATGAAATTGCTCTCACTCGTGCTACGACTGACCGCCATTGCCGCCGCAGTGGTGGTGGTCACATTCTACTTCCGCGGCGGCAATCAACTGACTGACACACGCCAGCTGCTGACACAATCTGAGTCCCGGAATACGGAATTGAATGCGAACCTTGCAAAGGTCGAACAACAAAAGACCGAGTTTCGCGAACGCGTAGAGCACATGACGCTCGAAATTGCAGATCTCAAGCGCGACCTACGACTGCGAGAGAGTGAGGCACTGCTTGTCCGGCAAGAACTCACCCAGGTCCAGGAGAAACTGGAAGAGGCACAATCCAGCAACACAACCCTTCTCTCTCAGAACGAATCCCTTCGCAGGGAAGTCATCGAGCTGAAAGCCCAGGGAATTGACCCCAATCGCGATCCCCGACAACTGACTGCACAGATCGAAACCCACCGCGCCCACATCCGTGAGTTGGAAGCACAGCTAGACGATGCCCATACCGTGATGCGGGGCCTCTTCCCGTCTACTCCCCCGAATCGCCCTGACTTGTCGAACTCCTCACATGGGCGCACCCGTATCCTTCGACTTGAGCCGCAATACCTCCTGCTCGTTCTGGAAGTGGGACGCCAGGAGGACATCTCCGAAACTCAAACCCTCCAGTTGAGCCGTGATGGGGTGCCGTTATCCACTGTCACCGTCAAAGCGGTAGCCGAAGATTTCTGCGTGGTTCAACTCCCTTTGCATGACTCCGATATCCTCACCGATCTGCAGGAGGGAATTGAGATCGACTATCGTCACTAATTTTTCGAGGATGGCATTGATCTGGGACTCAGCTTTCGTATGCTGCCCATATTCGGGTTGATCGGTCCACGTGTTTTTTCCAGACACAGCACCGGATCGTCCGTCCGTATCATTTTTTGATCCATTCAACATGAAAAAGATTCTTAAACAAACCATCGCACTCACCCTGTTGAGTTTGCTTGCTCTCAGCATGAGTGGCTGTCTCAACAAGGCACCCGACGAATCTGCCATGCCCTGGAGCCGTCCTGCCAACTGGGAAAACCAGGTACCTGGGTTCAGATAAAACACCTCTCTCTGTCCCCTGGTCATCGGGGATCACGCCGTTTCGAATTTTCAGTAGGGACGGGTTGCGCTTGTGCACCCGTTCCATCGATTCATGCATTCATCAGCAAACACTCCAGGCACGCTCTATGTCGTTGGCACACCGATCGGAAATCTGGGGGATACCAGTGTTCGCATGAAGGAGACCTTGCAACAGGTGGATGCCATTGCGTGTGAAGACACACGTGTGACCGCACGTTTGCTGCAACACCTCGGTATTCACAAACCGATGGTCAGCTATCGAGACGACAATGAAATCCGGGCCGCCGAATCCTTGTTACAACGACTCCTGCAAGGGGAACACATCGCACTGGTATCCGACGCGGGTGTACCCACCATATCCGACCCAGGGTTTCGCATCACACGGCTCTGTCAGAAACAAGGAATTCCGGTGCTACCGATTCCAGGCCCATGCGCCCTGATTACCGCTCTGAGCGCATCAGGTTTGCCGTCGGATTCCTTTCTCTTCCTGGGCTTTCTTCTCCCCAAGAAGGCAGCTCGAATTCGCACGTTCACCCAATACCTCGATTTTCCTCACACCTTGCTGTTTTATGAATCTCCACATCGCATTACCAAATGCCTGGACGACATGAAACAGGTGTTGGAACCCGAACGTGTGATCTGCGTCAGCAAAGAACTCACCAAAATGCATGAACGTATCGTAAGCGGATCTCTGAGCGACGTTCACGCCCATGTGCTCTCCCGTAGCCTGAAGGGAGAATTTGTAGTGGGCATCGCACCGCGAGGATTTGTGCTGTGATGCCATCGCAACCTGCATCCACCTCTCATGTTTCTCCATGCGTTGCGGCCATCGACATTGGCAGCAACACCATCAAACTGCTCGTGGCTCGCAACGGATTGGCAGGGGTCGAAACCGTGCATCATGCCGTGCAGGAGTGTCGCATCGCCACTGGGATTTCCGACGCACACCCACGTCTCAGTGAGGATGCAATGCGGCACGGAATCGATGCTGTACTCGCCTTGCTCAACCAGGCCCGTGAGAACGAGGCGCAACGCATCCACATCGCCGCCACCAGCGCAGTGCGCGATGCCCAAAATGGACCTGAGTTTGCCAGTCGTATCGAATCTGAATCAGGAGTACCGGTACACATTCTGTCGGGTGAAGAAGAGGCACAAACCATCGCACTGGCATTGGCGCACGATCCTGGCTTGAAAGCCATGCAGCGCTTCACGCATCTCGATCTGGGAGGCGGCAGTCTCGAATACAACGACATCGAAAGCGGAAACCTTCGCCAGTCCGTCAGTCTGCCACTGGGTGCCGTGCGTCTCACCGAACAATGGGTCACAGACCCGAAGGGTGCCTTTACCGCACAGGACGCAGATCGCATCGCAAACCATGTCAAGTCCACCCTGAAACAGACTGGTCTCGTGCAGAATCCACCTGGCATTCCCATCGTCTATACCGGAGGCTCCGTCACGATCGCTCGCGCCCTCGTGCAGGGGCTCCCCATTCAGGCGAAAGCCACTGGAAGTCCCATCGTGAAGCAGCAGCAGCTCCACCATCTGCTCGCTGAGTTGGCACCCCGTTCCTTCGAGCAGCGCATGCAATTCAAACATTTGCCCGCGAACCGCGCTGACGTGGTGTGCGCAGCCCTGCAAATTATCTTGAGTACCCTGGAATATTTCAATTGTGCGCAATTGCAGCATTCCCGTTTTTCCCTTCGACACGGAATCTGCGTAAAACTACTCGAACTACACTAATTTCTGCGCTTTATCTGTAAATATATTCCGAATATTCGCTTTTTTTTGCGAATTCGTTGAACGAAACACCGTTTACACCGTCTATCTCGTTGTAAGTCAATAATGGCAGAACAGTTTAGTTTTTCATTATGTAGTTTTGGGGTTATAAAACTTTCAAGAGACCAACTCTAGGAAGTCATTAAAGGGGGCCGGACACCGGCTCCCTTTTTTTGTACCCGCTTTGGTTTTGCCCTTCCGTTCACGCTCTGCTTCCATCAGCAACGCATGAATCTCTCCGCACTCCATCAGCAACACCCCGACCTTGCCATCCTCACGCAACTACTGGTGGATGCGGGTGGGCAGCCATACCTCGTGGGTGGCAGTGTGCGGGATTTATGCCTGGGAACGATTCCCAAGGATCTTGACATCGAGGTCAGCGGACTGAGTCGCAGTCGTCTGATGCGTGCCCTGTCATCCCGATACGATGTCGATCAGGTCGGAAAAAAGTTTGGTGTCTTTATTCTGAGGGGTCTGCCATTTGACATTGCACTTCCGCGCATGGAAACACCAACAGGGCCAAAACACACTGATTTTGAGATTCAATACGATCCGAACCTGCCCCTCGAACGCGCCGCCGCTCGGCGCGACTTCACCCTCAACGCAATCTACCTCGACTTGAAGTCGGGTGAACTGATCGACCCCCATCGGGGACTGGAGGATCTCGCCCGGCGACACCTGCGCCATACCTCTCATCAGTTTTCTGAAGATCCGCTGCGCGTACTGCGGGCCATGCAATTCATTGCCCGCTTTGATCTCAGCTGCGACCCGACGACGATTGAACTCTGCCGCACCATGCCGTTGTCGGACTTGCCACGGGAGCGCATTTGGGAGGAATTCAAAAAACTCATCCTGCAGGGAGTACACATCCGCAAGGGACTACAGTTTCTTCAAGATGCCGGAGGGCTGAGCCATTTCCCAGAACTGGAAGCATTGGTCGGATGCGAACAGGACCCACACTGGCACCCAGAGGGCGATGTCTGGACGCACACCCTGCTGGCGATGGATGCTTTCGCAAAACGCCGAATAGGCAACGCCGAGGAAGATTTGATTGTAGGGCTGGCAGTGCTCTGTCACGACATGGGAAAACCTCTCACCAGCTTCCGGGAGCAAGGCCGCATCCGATCACCCCGCCATGAAAAGGAAGGGGTACCGATCACCGAACGTTTTTTGCAGCGCCTGACCCGTGATCAACGTATCCTGCAAGATGTGCCGCCACTGGTGCGCGAGCACATGGCCCCGCACCAGCTCTTTGCAACAGATGCAAGCGATGCTGCACTGCGCAGGCTGGCACTGCGCGTGGGCAGGGTGGACCGCTTACTGCGTGTCTGTCAGGCTGACCGCGAAGGGCGACTAGATCCGTGGCAACCCCTTCCATTTCCCGAAGGAGAGTGGGCAGAAAAGCGCTTTGAAGCACTGCAGCTCAAATCGAGCAAACCCAAACCGCTCATCCTCGGTCGTGACCTCATAGAGAAGGGACTAACTCCTGGTCCGCATTTTTCCGAGATTCTCCAGTCCCTTTTCGACGCTCAGCTCGAAGGGCATTTCACAACCCGCGAATCCGGCCTCACATACCTGGATCAGTGGCTTCGCTCTCACAAGCCATGATCTCCCAACTTTTTGCTCTCATCCCTGCAGAAAAGCACCTTCGATCAACAACAATCTGCTCACAGACCCAAGGCCATTTTCCAGGCCTTCCCTGCCTTTCGGGCACTTGAAATCTCACCCAGCGGATCTCGCCCGCCCGGAGGCGCTGCACTGTTGGCCGGATGATCAAATCCGAAGCGAATCCAAACACCATGGATCATCAGATTCATCCCGCCGCTGAACGTATACCAGGGAAAATGAATGCGCGTAATGTCGTGAAGCGGGAGGTCGAACAGGTTCAAGGATTCCTCCCGTTCGAGTCGCACAGCCAGTTCGTCAACCCTGAGCTGCTGTTCCAATTTCCGAAGCTGTGATGGCCAGAGATTTCCAGATCCGTGCGCCCGAAAAGCAATCCTTTCATCGCGCAGACTCAATTTCCCTGGCAAACTGCTGATTCCACGCAACAGCCAGGCCTGTGTCACTAACTTAACAGAGGAGGGTTCCATTTCAAGCCACACTCCGACTCCGATAGCTGCGCAATTCTTTCTCAGAAATACTCGACACAGGAACCAAGCGGTAGTGCTTTTCGTCGACAACCTTGACCAAATCGTCCTCAAGAACCAGCTCAAAGAGTGCGATCAAATCGTCGCTGATGAACTGAGCCGAAACAGGTCTGCAAGCCAGATTTGGAAATTTCTCCGAACAACAGTCCAAATCCTGCTTCGTCTGCACAACCGAAAGCTGGTCTTTCCCTCCCTTCGCCTGCACGGGTATGACATATTGGCACCCATTGCGATCCACTCCTACATAGATTTCATCAACCTCCACCTGACCCACCAATTTCACCGAGGTTCGGAGATGGTTTTGAAGGGAATAGCTCGCAATTCCAAGAAAGAGATCAATCAAGCGATTGTATCGTACCCTGGCTAGCAATGCCTGCTCATCTGAAAGCGAATAAGCGGAGATGATCTCAGGAGTTCCATCTGGGATCTTGATAGCAATGAGATTGGGGTTGGGAACAATGCGATTCGTCTTGACCAGTTTGAACACATATTTACCTCGACCCGCACCCTCAATGATCCATTCCAAATCCTTTGGTTGCGTTGCCAGAATTGCCTCCGGAAATCCTATTCGATACCGAAGGGCATAGATCACGTCACCCAGGTTTTTCGGCAGATCCATGTGCATTACGCGTGCTGCATCTTCCAAATCGCTGCGCAGAAATGTAAACTCCTGCATGCCTTGAGCATAGTTTTCGAAAAAAACCCTCTCAATCAATTGGAGGTAACGATTCGGTTGTGGCTTTCGCAATGACATGAATCTAAGATGCAATGAGTCTCTGACGGTCGAGTTCCGTTTGCGCCTGGGTTCTTTTTTTCGCACCACTCCTGAGCGTTCGTCTGCTCAAAAGCACGGGGACTTTCCAAAATTTTGCGGCCTGCGTCATGTCCATTCGAAGCAAGGCGTCGTCTCCGAGTTCGAGAACACGTTCGGGTTGGACTGGTACGGTCCCAATTGCCCCCATGATCGATTGCGCAACTGCACGGGCAAGCGGTGGAGGCACCGCATTGCCAACCTGCCTTGCACCATGCCATTTGGTGTGATTGAAACGAAACCAGTCGGGGAACCCGTGCAATCGCGCCATTTCCCGAACAGTCACACAGCGATTGTGCTTGTAGTGAATTGGGCGAGGACTGGTGAAAGCTCCCCTGGCTCCATCAGTACCAGCTCGAAGAGTATTGCTCACTCCGTCGGGAGGAAGCTTAAAAAAGCGCGAGATCGGTTCGACCTTTCCGGGTTCCGTCTCGGAAAAGCGTGTGCGAGAGATCTGGCTATGCATCGTCCGGTAACTGGATGTCAGTAGCCCTGGGTTCCAGTTTCTCTGATAACCGAAGTGCCAGGATTTTGCATGTTCACAACGCAATTCGCTGGCATAGTCGGATAGCCCCATCCAAGTCTCCACTAGTGTCTCATCCGAGTGGAGCAAACTTTCAAAGCACTCAGCATCTGGAAGATCCTCGAGCGCATCGCGACACGTCGGACCTTTCATTTTGAGCAAGTCCTTTCCCTGTTCAGGTGGAGAACTAAAAGCTTCAGGATATAAGGGCACTTTCAGTCCCTTCTTTGCTCCCAGCAGAAAAAGACGCTGCCGATCTTGAGGAACCCCAAAATGGGCCGCATTCAGAACCTGCCAGCGTTGGCGAATATGGTAACCATTCCGTTCAAAGGCATCGATGAACTCGTGGAGAAATTTTTGGTGCTTGCCAACTGTCAGTCCCTTCACGTTTTCGAAGACAAAATACGAGGCGTCCAATTCACTCACGATACGCACAAAATCGTTAACAAGTGCATTGCGTGGATCATCCAGCATGCGCTGCCCTATCAAAGAAAACCCCTGACATGGAGCACCTCCAAAAACCACATCCACTTTTTGCATTCCGATAGCGGTTGCCTCCCGAATATGGTCTCCACTGAGGTCCTGAATCGAACGAGGCAAAACGGTACACTCTGGGAAGTTGTAATGGTGAACTGCAGAATGCACTGGATCGATTTCAACTGCCGCCAACACATCGAATCCAGCCTGCTCAAAGCCAAGACTCATTCCTCCTGCTCCTGCAAAAAGATCAACTGCGATGGGCCTTTGTTTCACCATGATCACTCTGTCTTCCCTTTTCTGAAACGTCATGTCTTTCTGAAATTCCAGAAGTCTGGATGAATTCCATCTGTATGAGGACAATGCCATTGAAGCAATCCGGAATCGATTGCACAAGCCAGTATTGTATTATTTTGTTCACCGTTTTCTTTGCCTTCTGTGCTGATCCTCAATATAAGCAAAACTGAGTACTGTTCAGCCTGAAATTGATGAATTGCGCGGGAGTAACGCCTCACAACAATTATCGGATAGAGGAAAAATCGGTTTTGAATATGAAAGCCCACATTGCATTGTTGGCGTGCTTCACATGGGTTTGTGTTTCGAGCGCCACAGAAGCGCAGAGTTGGCCCCAAAACGAGTGGTCGCTCTCTTCCGGATTTGGAACCTACACGGAACAGGTCGATTTCCGCACCCACTTCAGTCCCTATCAGATTGGGGATCGATCCGCATC
The DNA here is from genome assembly GCA_040224245.1 of Puniceicoccaceae bacterium. Classification (NCBI taxonomy): domain Bacteria; kingdom Pseudomonadati; phylum Verrucomicrobiota; class Opitutia; order Puniceicoccales; family Puniceicoccaceae; species Puniceicoccaceae bacterium. The sequence goes on from JBEGIR010000076.1 coordinate 21,398, forward strand.
CCAGCATGTGCGGTTTCGAGGAGAAGTCTTTCCCATGTTCAGCCTGGGATTCACCCGCTGGGTTTCGAAGGATTGGGGCATTGCACTGATGGGCCGGATCTCTCAAACCCAATGGGTCGGAGACCATCAGCCGATTCCCATCCATTTTACCTACAATGCCTGGATGCCCTCACCACCATACCCGGAAATCAACGTGAATCGTCTCGTGCACTCACCCGAGCGACCAGAAGGTTCATGGACAAGCTACCAGGCAATGCTGGGGGTCAAACGACGTTTTCAATCGGGACGTCTGGAGTGGGTAGCGCAAGGCTCTCTTGTGCTGGATTCCACCAAAGAGATGATGTTGGAAAACCTGTATTTCGAAAACACCATTATGATCAGCCGTGGGTCACTCATTACCTCTAGCCTGCTCATGGATCTGAAATCACGACAGCACTCCTACACCCGGGTGGGTGCATCGCTGGCACTGCGCGCCTCTCTTCCGCTGAGTTCAAGGATACGCCTGTTCGCAAACGCAAATTACGTATGGCTGCCATCCAAGCAGCTCAAATTGAAACTCGAATCGATTGAAGCCATCAGCATGTTCTACAATGCAGACACCGTTGAACAAGTCAGCAATCTCGCGCAGACAGATGCGTTCCGCACACCAAACGGCACCGTTTCCATCGAAGTCGGATTGCTACTTCAATACTGAAAATGCACCGTCGTGAACTGAGCCACTTCGGTTGCGCTTCGAATAGTGATCGCAAGGAAGCCTCTACGCTGCTGTTTCACCCGGACGAACCTTCTACCCGACGGCACGCCACACAATCGACTTGACCCCCGTATCGGCTTCGCCTGTTAATCTTTTTTCGGGCCGTTGGGTCTTTCTGGCGCACTGCGTGCCGGTCCAACGTTTCGAAAGTTAACGAAACGATCTTCCTTTTCGCCATGTCCGGACACGCCGACTACAACTTCCGCGCCATCGAACCTCGCTGGCAGGAGTACTGGGAAACCCACCGCAGCTTTCGTGCGGAGGACAATTCCAGCAAACCCAAGTACTACCTGTTGGACATGTTTCCGTATCCATCAGGAGCGGGTCTGCACGCTGGTCATACCGAGAACTACACCGCCTCCGACATCCTTGACCGCTACCAGCGCGCCAAGGGCTACAATGTACTGCACCCCATGGGTTGGGATGCATTTGGATTGCCCGCCGAGCAGTATGCGATGAAGACGGGAACGCACCCGGCGATCACCACGCGCCGCAACATCGAACACTTTACTGCCCAGATCAAGCGCCTTGGCATCGCCATCGACTGGGAGCGTGAGATCAATACGACTGACCCCTCCTACTTCCGGTGGACACAGTGGATTTTCCTGCAACTTTTCAAACACGGCCTCGCCTATGTGGATGAACGCCCGGTCAACTGGTGCCCGGAGCTGGGAACTGTACTCGCCAACGAGGAGGTCATTGATGGACGAAGCGAAGTAGGCGGTTTCCCCGTCGAACGTCGAGCCCTGCGCCAGTGGGTGCTTCGCATCACGGCCTATGCAGACAAACTGCTGGCCGGACTCGATAACGTGGACTGGCCCGACTCCACCAAAACCCAGCAAACCAACTGGATCGGTCGCTCGACCGGAGCAGAGATCGACTTTGAACTCGACGGCCATGACACATCCCTGAAGGTCTTCACAACGCGACCGGACACCCTCTTTGGTGCAACCTACATGGTCATCGCACCAGAACATCCCCTGGTGCGACAGCTCACCACCGAGGCTCAACTGACAAAAGTCGAAGCCTACGTCGCGCAAGCCGCCAACAAGAGCGATCTCGACCGGACAGATCTGGCCAAAGAAAAAACCGGCATCTTCACAGGATCCTACGCAATCAACCCCGTGAACGGAGCCAAAATCCCCATCTGGGTCGCAGACTATGTCCTGATGGGCTATGGGACCGGAGCGATCATGGCAGTTCCCGCACACGATACCCGCGACTTCGAATTTGCCACCGCATTTGACCTGCCCATCGTGCAGGTGATCGCCGACCCTGACAACGCCGATACTACGCTGCCTTACACCGGAGATGGACGACTCGTCAACTCCGGCCCCTTCGACGGCAACACCGTAGAGATGGGGAAGTCTGCCATCATCGATTGGTTGGCCACTCGCAATGCTGGCAAGGCAACCGTCAACTACCGCCTTCGTGACTGGCTCTTCTCCCGACAACGATACTGGGGAGAACCCTTCCCAATCCTGTGGGTGGACGAAGCCGCCTACAAGGCAGCGATCAACGCCAAGGGCCGCGTTGCAGACTTTCTTCCGGAATCTCCAATCACTTACAGCGACAGCGATGGCACGACTCACTTCGCATTGCCTGTTGTTCCCGAATGCCTGCCACTCACCCTGCCCGAAACCGACAACTACAAACCCTCAGGGGATGCGCAGAGTCCGCTGGCCAACATTCCGGAGTGGGTGAATGTATGGGTCAATGTTGAAACTGGCGAGACCTTGTCGGGACTCAACCCCCGGCCCGCTCCGAGTGAATGGGTCGCAGGTCGGCGCGAAACCAATACCATGCCCCAGTGGGCAGGTTCGTGCTGGTACTACCTACGCTACTGTGACCCACGCAACAGCAAGCACTTGATCGACCCCGAAAAAGAACGTTACTGGGGAGTTCCCGATCTCTATATTGGCGGTGCTGAGCATGCCGTACTGCACCTGCTCTACGCGCGGTTCTGGCATATTTTTCTACACGAAATTGGAGTGGTTACCACACCGGAACCTTTCACCAAGCTGTTTCACCAGGGCATCATTCTCGGAGAGATGGAATACCGGCTCTATCGCGACAGCGATGGAAACCCTGTCTCCGCAGACTCTATCGCAGATCCAAATCAGTGGTCTGGCACTGTCGAGAAACTTGATGAATCGCAGGTGCAAAAGAGCAAGATCAACAAAGTTGACATCTATCACCTACCGGACAATGCCAACATCCGAATTGAAGCCAAGGCCTTCAAAATGAGCAAAAGCCGGGGCAATGTGGTCAATCCCGATGACTACATTGAACGCTATGGAGCTGATTCGCTGCGCATGTATGAGATGTTCATGGGTCCTCTTGCGGACATGAAACCATGGAGTTCAAATGGCATTGAGGGACCGCACCGATTCCTCAAAAAAGTGTGGAAACTCATTGTTGCCAAAGACGGTGGACTCAGCCCAGCGTTGATTGATGGAGACGAAAAGAATCTCGACACGCTCAAGTTGCTCAACGCAACCATTGAAAAAGTCAGCTCTGACATCGAATCCCTGAGCTACAACACCGCCATTTCTCAGCTGATGATTCTGGTCAACACGCTGCAGAAAGCAGATACACTCGCGCACTCGACTGCCAAAGCATTGGTGCAAATGCTCGCTCCCTTTGCCCCGCACCTCGCCGAAGAACTCTGGGAACGTCTCGGTGAAGCACCTTCCGTCGCCTACGCACCCTGGCCAAAACCCGTTGAAATCCAGGCACAGGATGATCAGGTCAAGGTGATCTTTCAGGTCAACGGAAAGCTGCGCGGCGAGGGTTGGTTTGCGGCACATGCCAAACAGGATGAGGTCGAGGCAGTTGCGCGTGCTGAACCACGGGTAACGTCCCAGATTGACGGCAAGCAGATTGTCAAAGTGATCTACGTGCCTGGCAAAATTCTGAACATTGTAGCGCGTTAGCCTTCGCCCACAGAACTTCCCATGGGTCCATCACGCTTTCTCCCCGACAGCTATCAAACCGGTGACAGGATCGCCGTGCTTGCTGGAAGGGGTGACTACCCAAAACTCATGGTCAACCGTATGCATCAGGCGGGTGCTGAGTGCTGTCTCATCGGCTTTGAAGGCGAAACCTCGGATGAACTGATCCAGCAGTTTCCTCAAGATCGACGCTGTACCGTCAAGGTCGGTCAAATCAACCGAACGCTCAAGGCGATGCGTGGCTTTGGAGTGCGCTTCGCCATACTGGTGGGACAAATTCGACCGGGCCGACTCTTCCGTGGTCTTCATCCCGACCTGAAGGCTGTTGCCATCCTCAGTCGACTGAAAGAGCGTAATGCCGAAACCATCTATGGAGCCATCGTCGCCGAAATGAATGCCATTGGCGTACATGTGCTCGATGGACGTGCATTCATCGATGACCAGCTGGCAACACCCGGGATGATGACAGGAGGCAAACAGCGCGTAGATCCGACTACCCTTGAACACGGCATCCGCATCGCAAATGAAATCGCCCGATTGGACATCGGTCAGGGTGTTGTCGTGAAGCAAGGAACCACCCTCTGCGTGGAGGAATTCGATGGAACTGACTCCATGCTCCGACGCGCTGCCCGATTTGAGACGGACGGAAAACTCTTTGTCAAAACCGTAAAACCCTCCCAAAACTTCGCAATTGATGTTCCGGTCTTCGGAGAAACCACCCTGCAATGCATGGCAGAGGGAGGCGTGCATGCCGCAGCATTGGCAGCAGGATCGACCATCATGTTGCACAAGGATCGCGTCATCCAAAAAGCACAGCGCATGGGCATTGAACTGCTTGGATTCTAAAACGTTCCACTGCTGCACTGAAAATGTTAAGACGGTACTTGAACAACGCGCTTCGATTGTTTAAGTAATGTCTAACAATGAAATCTCCGGATTCCCATTCCAATATTTTTCGCATCGGTGCTGTCGCCAACATCACAGGCTTGTCGACCCACACGATCCGTGCCTGGGAGCGTCGCTACGGCATGGACCTGTCGGATCGCTCCGAAGGGGGTACCCGACTCTATCCGGAGGACTCGGTCAAGCGATTAACGCTGATCAAAGCCCTGCTCGACAATGGTGAATCCATCAGCATGCTGTGCGATCTCACTCTTGAAGAACTGGAGAAGCGCCTTGAAGGACATGGAGGCCCCTCCCGAAAGTCAACTCCTCCCACCCGGACCGACGGTCCCGTGCGAATCGTCACCTTTGGCCCTCACAACCTCACTCGCAAAATCTACAAACCGGATGCTTTTGTCACTGCGCAGATCCTGCTGCAGACCACCAGCGAATCCGAACTTCGCAATTTCCTCAAAACCACAGATGAAGTCCCCAATTGTGGAATTCTATACTGCGATATCATCCCTACACACCTCGTCGACATGGTCTTCGACCTTGCGGGAAAATATCCGGATATACAGTGGTTTGTGATCTTTGAACTCGGCTCCAAACGCGAGTTGCTGATGCTCAGTGAAAAGGGAATACGCACACTTCGAGGTCCCATCCCCGACACCATCGCCATTGACCTGATCACCGCCATACTCCGCCCAGGAGTTGCCACAGAAGCAAGCGAAACAGAGAGCGCGTCGTCCAGCCCTCAACCCATTTTCACACCTGCACAATTGATTCAACTCACGGATCTGCCAAGCAGTATCAAGTGCGAGTGTCCCAGCCATATGTCTGCGATCATCCACAGTCTCAATACCTTCGAAAAATACTGCAAGAGCTGCGAAAATGATTCGGAAGAAGATGCCGCGCTTCACGCCGAACTAGGACGGGAAACCGCCCGTGCCCGCGTCATCATGGAAAAAATGCTGCTCAAAGTTTGTGCACATGACAACATCCGCCTTCAGTAAGACTATACAATATCTAAAAAAATCCTTCAATTCTTCCTTATTCACTGCTTTATCTATATTTTTTCTATATTTTACTTGAATAACCCCCGATCATGATTTGAATTAAATCATGATTTTCAAGCGACGCATTGCCGTAGACTCAACCACTGCTGAACTCAACCCCAGCAAACAGGGAACAACAGCACTGCCGCACAAAACCCTCCATCACACCCTCAACGCCTCACCAAACCAGCGGGGATGTATTTCCAAAGACCCGCTTTCCTGAATCATCGAGATGGACGAATCCATTGGCATTGTTTGGTTCAGGCGAGATCTACGCCTTCGAGACAACCCCGCATTGCAGGCTGCATCCGAGCACTGCCGCTACATCTTACCCATCTACTTGCACGATCCCTCATCCGAAGGAAACTGGACCGCTGGGGCCGCGAGCAAATCCTGGCTTCATTACTCACTGCAAGCGCTTCAACAAACCCTCCGCAGCCAGGGTTGCCCACTGCTCATTCGCGCCGGACATAGTCGCGAAATCCTGAGTGATCTCATCAACGAAACTGGCGCAACCCACCTCTTCTGGAACCGTTGCTACGAACCCTCTGCCATGGCACGGGATGCCTGCATCAGGCAGAAATTCAAACCCCAAGGCATCCATTCCCAAAGCTTTAATGCGTCACTGCTCGCTGAGCCGTGGGAGATTGCCAATCAGCAGGGAAAACCATTCCAGGTCTTCACTCCGTTCTGGAAACACCACCGTCAGCACATTGCCGACAGTAAACCCCTTCCTACTCCAGACTTGAACGGGCGCGCACTCCGCTCCATTCCCACCGGAATTCCTCTTGAGGAACTTCAATTACTTCCCCACCCCCGCTGGGACAGGGGATTTTGGCAGCGCTTCACTCCCGGAGAACAAGGCGCACAGGAAGCACTCGATTCATTTGTGCATGAGGAAACAATCCTGCGCTACAGCACTGATCGCAACCGACCCGATCTGAAGCAGACCTCGCTCCTCTCTCCGCACCTGCATTTTGGAGAAATTTCGGTACGCCAAGTCGCACACCGAGTCTCTCAGCTCGGACACGGAACCCACGAGAGCATTCACACCTTTCTCAGCGAAATCGGATGGAGAGAATTTGCATATCACCTGCTCTACCATTTCCCACACACAACCCAACATCCGCTTAAGGACAAATTTACAGATTTCCCCTGGCGCGAAGCCCCTGAACAGCTCGACGCGTGGAGAAGGGGCCAAACCGGCATTCCTATCGTGGATGCAGGGATGCGCGAACTCTGGCAGACGGGCTGGATGCACAATCGGGTTCGCATGATCACAGGTTCTTACCTCGTCAAAAACCTGCTCATTCCATGGCAAAGCGGTGCGTCCTGGTTTTGGGACACTCTCGTCGACGCCGACCTCGCAAGCAATACTCTGGGCTGGCAATGGGTTGCTGGCTGCGGAGCCGATGCAGCTCCATACTTCCGCATTTTCAATCCCGTTCTGCAGTCCGAACGCTTTGATCCCAAAGGGATTTACCTGCGCAAATGGATCCCTGAACTTGCGTCCGCCTCCGAACGCCTGATCCACACCCCATGGCGCGACCCCAACCTGCTGCGCAAGAGCGGATACCCGGAAAAGCAGATCAGCCTCATTGAGTCCCGCAACCGCGCCCTGGCTGCCTACGAAACCATGCAACAGTCCCACTGACATTCGCCATGTACGAATTCCATCACGAAACCATTCTCAATGCTCAGATCAACACCGTGTTCGATTTTTTCTCAGATGCACAAAATCTGGAGCGAATCACGCCAACTTTTCTTGGATTTCACATCATCACCCCGACTCCGATCAAAATTTCTCAGGGCACCTTGATCGATTACAAACTTCGAATTCACGGAATCCCCATGCGATGGCAGACGCACATCTCAGAATGGAATCCACCGTATTCCTTTACCGATGAACAACTTAAAGGACCCTACCAGCAATGGATCCACCGACACACCTTTGAATCCATCGGCGATGGCAACGCAACCCGCATGCGTGACCATGTGAGATACTCCATCTTTGCAGGAAAACTGGTACACTTCCTGATAAAGAAAGACATCCAAACCATTTTTAAGCATCGCACCCAGGTCATTGAGTCCATTTTCAATACCGAAATTCCGTCTCACGCCACCTGATGTCAGCTTTCATTTCACTCAACTAAAATCCAAAATCAAATCATGAACCATACAACAATCACCTATGAAGATCTCAACGCGATGCTCTCTGTCATCGCATATCTGCACGGAAAAATTTGCGAGGGCAGCATGGTCCTCGGCGAAAACTTCGATCTCATCTCCGAAGACCTGATTGCCGAAATCGGAGCCTTCGTTGACGTCGAAAGCAGTCACCTTCAACCCTGCCGCCTTCAGCCTGCTGCTTGAGTCCTCTCTGGCGGGAATCCTGACTCCCGCATGACTTGTTTTCGACTCCGGAGGAAGCCATTGCTTCCGGAGTCCCCTCCCTCAATACCACCCACCTCAACTACTCTTACTTCGTTGCGAACGAACAAAACCGCAACCCAAACCAACCTCATACCCCGGATCTGCTTTCCCGATCAGAATCCGCGATTTCAGCACCTGAAATCGACACCTCGATACCCTCACTTATTCCTTCCGGATGGAGCAACCTCTTATCTGCGTCAAATTGTCTCCACCAATCAAACTACCGCCTCATTGAGTCAAATTGTCTCATTACGAATAGACCTTAAATTTCTGTAATTCATTGCGGTTCAAGGCTTTTATTGAATTCAAAAAGATGGCAGCAAAGTTGCATTATTGATGCTGTTCTCTTCGGAGCACACCACAATTTCATCAACATCAACAAGGAGACAATACACATGAAACTCATCAAGTACGATAACAGTTACCTGGACCCATTCACCAACTTCGACCGCTGGTTTGATGACGCCTTTTTCGGGGCCGACCGGCGACCGCTGTTCAACCGTCTGTTTGATGGAGTCACCAGCAACCAGCTTCCGGTCAACCTCTACGAGGACAGAGATAACTACTATGTCACCGCCGAATTGCCGGGGTTGAGCAAAAAGGACGTCAAGATTGAACTCGAAAACGCAGTTCTTACCATTTCGGGGGAACGCAAGCGCAAGCAGGACGAATCCGAGTCCAGCGTCAGTTTCAGCCGCTCGATTACTGTTGGAGATGACATCAACCCGTCAAAGGTCAAAGCGAGGATGCAGGACGGTGTACTTACCATTACCCTTCCACGCGAGGAAGAACGCAAGCCGCGCACGATCACTGTATCCTGAATTCACCGGACCCGGGCAGGAGCACACTTCCGCCCGGTTGTCCTATCCAAGAACAACAAATGATTTAAAACCAACATGAATACTACACTTTCCAAAAGCGAAACCACTCCCAACACTCAAACCACGGCTGTTCAGTATCGGCGACCCGCCTACGAAGTCGTCGAACTGGAAGGCGCCTACGAGGTTCACGTCCAGGTTCCCGGATGCACCAAGGAAGGCATCCAGATTCATCACGAAAAAGATGTGCTCACGATTCAGGCGAGCCGCCAGAATGTTGTGAATGCAGACTGGAAACGCATCCATCGCGAGATCCCCGAATCGGATTTTCAGCTGAAGCTGAATCTGAATGTGGACATCAACTCGGAGCAAATCACCGCAAAGACCGAAGACGGAGTGCTGCGCATTCATCTTCCGATCACGGAAGAGGCAAAACCCCGCCAAATCTCGGTGGACTGAGACACGCTACGCTTCAACTTAAAAAAAGACGCTGCTGATTGGCAGCGTCTTTTTTTTATGAATCAGACTCCACACATATTCCACTTGCGATCATCGCTCATTGCCATTGAACCAGCGCAACCGATTTGCTAGCGTCGCAATCCTTAGCAAAACCATCACCATGCATCTCAACCTATCTCTTGCGTGCCGAATCGCACTCTTCACTGCCTCATGGCTCTGCACCTCCAGCATTGTCAGTGCATCGCGTTGGGCTGAGCAGGGGAAAACCTACCTTGAGCAGAATCAAAACCGCTCCGGTGTTATCACACTCGAGAGTGGTTTGCAGTACCGCATCCTCATTCCCGGCAAAGGCGAAAAACCGGGACCACGTTCAAACGTAGCGGTCTACTATCGCGGGACGTTGTTCGACGGTACTGAGTTCGACAGTGCATCCATTACCCGGCCCCCCGTGGTGCTCAATGTCTCCCGCGTGATCCCCGGATGGAAAGAGGCTTTGCAATTGATGCCAGTGGGTTCCTTATGGGAATTGACCATCCCCTCCGAACTCGCCTACGGCCGACGCGGGGCTGGGAAAGACATCCCGCCCGATTCCGTTCTTATTTTCGAACTCGAACTGGTGGAAATTCGCTGATCCCATAAGCCATGCACCAACCTGCCATGCGGCAACTCCACCCACGAGCCATCCTGTTCTGACCTGAAGAGTCCGCCTTCCATGGCGGAGACATCCACTACCTGCGCATGGAAACCCATCAACACAAAAAGGGCCTCGCCGCCGTCTCGCTCGCCTTCGGCATATGGGGCATCGTCGTGCTCTTCTGGAAACAGCTGGAACACTACGGGTCGGTCGAGCTGATCCTCTATCGACTGCTTTGGGGATTTGTCTTCGGTTTGGCACTCGTCAGTCTTCGTGGAACATTTCCGGATTACCTCGCGGCCCTGCAAAGCGCCCGCCAGTTGCGCATCCATTTGTTCAATGGCCTGCTCATCACTGCAAACTGGCTGGCCTATGTCTATGCGATCACGCACGAGCATATCCTCGAAGGCAGCCTTGCGTATTTCATGGTGCCGATTCTCAACACTGCGATGGGATTTCTTCTGCTCAAGGAACGACTGCGCCCACTTCAGTGGATCGCCATCACCTGCGCATCCTTCGGTGTTCTCAACGAAGTCATTCAGTTTGGTCGCATTCCTTGGCTCGCCCTGATCATGGCCGGAACTTTTGCCTGGTACGGTATGAATAAAACCAAGAGCGAACTCGGTCCGCTCACGGGTCTCACCCTCGAGATCACATTGATGCTTCCACTCGCCATGATCAGCTTTGTCTGGCTGTTTTTGAGTGGCCAGGCAGTGGCCAACCCAACACAGCCTGGCGACTGGATCTGGATGATGTCCACCGGGCTTGTCACACTCACCCCACTCGTCCTGTTTGCCTATGGTGCCCGTCGCATTCAACTGACCACGATCGGTGTGTTTCAGTTCCTCGCACCAACCATCAAATTTGCCATCGGGGTCTTTGTTTATCACGAGCCATTCACCTCCTCAAAGCTCATCACTTTTGCCTTCATCTGGGTGGCGCTGGTACTCTACCTCATCCATCTGTTCCAGCGGCACAAGCACCCCATCGATGCCCCATCGGCTCCCTGATCCATGCTTTTCTACGACGCCCATTGCCACCTGCAGGACCCACGTTTCGACCACTGCCGGGATGCGCTCTTGGAGAACTTGACATCCAGCGCTGTCAGGGAATGTATCAGCAATGGAACCAACCCCGAAGACTGGTCGACCCTGGCCCGCCTCTCCACTCATCCGAAAGTACGACCCGCCTTTGGACTCCACCCCTGGAAGGTAAAGCACGCAACTCCAGACTGGTTTGAGCAGCTTGAACAAAGGCTCATCGAACACCCGGGAGCGCTGATCGGGGAAATTGGACTGGATCGCTGGATACGCGACCCTCAGTTTCCCAAACAGATGGAAGCCTTTGAACGACAGCTGGAACTCGCCGCATCCCTCAACATTCCACCCTGCATTCATTGCCTGCGCGCATGGGGTCACCTGCAAAACGTCCTGGAACGCTACGCCTCACGACTTCCAGGATTTTTACTGCATTCCTACGCAGGACCCGCTGAAATGACAGAGAGGTTTGTGAAACTGGGAGCCTATTTTTCACTCTCCGGATATTTCCTTCATCCAAAGAAACAACACAAGTTGGAGGCTTGGCGAAGCATCCCGCTGGAGCGCATTTTGATCGAAAGCGATTGCCCCGATATGGAGCTTCCCGCACAGGATCACCAGCCGATTCCAAATGCTGGGAAGTCCTGCACCGAACTGAACCATCCCGGCAATCTGCCCGCGATTTACGCCTTTGCGGCCAAAACTTTTGGGCACGAAAGCACAGCGTTTGCCTCGCAGGTAGAGCAAAATTACCACAGGTTATTTGCGCAAACGACTACCCATTGAGGACGATGCCGCAACCAACCATTGATTACCCGTCAACGGATCTTAGCTGAGAAAATACCCTCGTTCCTTGATGAGTCGCACCACCTTCGAAGGCACAAACTGTTCCCAACTTGCATCACCGCTCTGAATCTTCTCTGCGATCACGCGTGACGCATGGTAGGGCAGGGGTGATGAGGGCGTCGGAAGATCCACAATGTATCCGTTGTCCATCAGATACAGGTGCAGGTGCAGCAGGTGTTCCGGCAGCTCCAGATCCGACGCCGTGAGTGCCCTTCCAGTTGCTTCGTCCACGGATGGATACACATACATCTTGAGTCGATTCTTAAAGAGTCGGCCAAACGACTCGAGAATGCCACCAGGAAGGTTCTCATAGTAGGTTTCTCTGAAAATTTCCTTCAACAGGGGTTGCCCGATCACAATTCCGATGAGGTGCTGGGTATACTGCTCAAGATAGTGCTGCAGTCGGTAAAACTCACCCATGTCCGAAATCAGGACATGCTTGCGCATCGCACCAATGCAATCGACCCGTGCAAGAAAATCATCGTAATCAATGGCCCCGCCAGTGCGCAGATTGCGCATGGTAATCTCCATGATCTCGATCGGGCGAACTCCTTCCGCAATCTCCTCCTGCAGAAACCGCGCTCTGCCACGTTCAAGCATGTCAATATTGACCTTGGTCACAGGCCGGAAGTATCCGCGCTCCAGCAATACGGATTTTTTGTAGAAGGTATCACTGGGTTGCAGAATTTCGCCGTCCGGACCAAACAGGGCAGCCTGACAGACCCCCTTTTGCACCATTTTCAAACTCGCAATGCGGTTGTCATGCATCGAGAAGTCGTCCCCCGACATCTTAAACATGTCGATCTCGATGCGATGCCCTGTCAGGTTATCTTTCAGGGAAAGCAACATGCGGTCGAGATCGTCCCAAAACATGTAAGCAGCATAGATGAGATTCACCCCCATCACCCCGATCGCTTCCTGCTGCGCCAATCCATCTTCATCAAGCAGCCGGTAGTGCAGGATGATCTGATTGACAGGCCCCTCAGGCCGCATCTGCAGTCGAACCCCGGTCCACGCATGGCACTCGCGCGGTGCATGGTAACCCCTCGCCACCACTGTGTTCGCAAAGACAAAAAACCGCGTATTGCTACCCCGCTTTCGCGCGAGTCGCTCGACCAGCAAATCGTATTCGTGGTCCAGCATTTCCATCAGTCGCTCCTGGCTGACGTAGCGATCTGCAGGCCCATAGATCGCATCGCTGAAAATCATGTCGTATGCAGACATGCTCTTGGCCACCGTTCCAGATGCTCCACCCACTCTGAAAAACCAGCGCGCAGCCTCCTGTCCCGCTCCGATCTCTGCAAACGTGCCGTAGAAGCTGGGATCCAGATTGATCTGCTGTGCTTTTTCGTGAGTGGAAAACCGTTGGGATGAGACGTTGCTGTCAGGTTGTTTCATGGTCGAAAAGAGAGGAATCGATACCTGCGCAAACCCTACGCATTGCACTGCGACATTCAACCCATTCCCCAAATTCGCGAGGGCCAAGCTTTGCGGCGTACCCCAACACGTTTACATCGAGGACATCATTCCCGCGCGACCCGCATTCAGACACCCACCTGATTGGTGTAGAGCTTTCGGTACAACTCGCAGGAATCCATCAACTCAGCATGTGTGCCCTGGGCCAGCAGGCGTCCCTTGTCGAGCACCAGGATACGGTCGACAAAGCGGATGCTGCTGAACCGGTGTGCGATGATCAGTGCCGTCACTCCATCAAACAGATTTTCAAGGGCCATCTGAATTTTTTCCTCACTCTCGCTATCGAGCGCAGAAGTCGCCTCGTCCATGATCAGGATGGGGGCATGTTTTAAAAATGCACGCGCCAGCGCGATGCGCTGCTTCTGCCCGCCACTGAGGTTCAGTCCTCGCTGTCCGGTCTGAGTCTGGTATCCCTCCGGGAGAGACAGGATGAAATCGTGGATGTACGCCTTCTTTGCTGCGGTTTCGACCTGTTCCATTGATGCTTCCGGATTTCCCAGCTTGAGATTCTCAAGAAAGGTGCCCGAAAACAGCACGGGTTCCTGCAATACAACGGCGATGTGCTTGCGAAGCGACTGCAGTGAAATCGATTTTACATCGTGACGATCCAAGCAAATGGAACCGCTGTCGGGATCGTAAAACCGGGGTAACAGCTGTATCAGTGTGGATTTTCCGGCCCCACTCGGTCCAACCACCGCAACCTTCTCTCCCGGTTGGATGCAAAAGCTGACTTCCTGCAAGGTGGGTTCCTGCCCATAGGAAAAATTCACATTCTCAAACGCAATCGAACCTTCAACCTTTTCCAATTCAACCGGGTGTTCCGCTTCACGCACAGCCACTTCATGGTTCATGACTTCTTCAAGCCGCTCGAGCGCACCGCGGCCACGCTGAAAGCGACTCGATAACACACCGATCTTTTTCACCGGCTCGTAGCACAGGTACAGCGCCGCGATCATGGTGAACAGATCCGATTGAGAAATATCGAGGAAGTAGGCCGCGACAAACGCAATGCTCACTCCAAAAACTGTGATGACTTCGATGGTTGGAGACAGTGCGTGATAATACGCGACCACCCGCAACTGGGTGCGCATGAACTCCCGAATCCTGCCCATGAAGTGGTCGAAAAACCTTCCTTCTGCACGAAAAATTCGGATCTCCCGACTCCCCAGTACCGCATCGGAGACCATCTGCGACAGATCTCCCAACTCCTCTTGCTGCTTCTTTACCTTGTTAAACAGCTTTTTTCCAAGCTTCTGAACCGGAAGTACGCAGATCGGAATCACAAACAATGATCCCAGCATCATCGAAAAGCGTACATCCATGAACGACATGTAGATCAAAAAGCCCACCGCAGCCAACAGCTGCAGTGGCTGCTTGACCACATCAACCGCATTCTCCGTAAAGGTTTGCTGTATGATGGTTGCATCAGCCGTAAGACGCGAAACCAGATCCCCCAGTCCCCGATTGTTAAAATAGGCGACTTCCACCTCCAGCAGTTTCTGGTAGTAGCGGCAGCGAATCTCTTCGAGGATCATCACCCCGCCTTTGTTGATAAAATACACATTCAGATAACCACTGACTCCGCGCAGGATGAAAATGATCGGAATGCCAAAGACCGTGAGCAGCAGTCGTCCCAGCTCCATGGTTTCACCATCGGCAAAAACTCGTGGCAGTACCCATCTCATCATGCCGGGAATTCCCGCGCCACTGGCAATGGCAAAGAGGATACCAAAAAGAATGCCCCAGACGTAGAAGCGTTTCCCGTCCTTGAGCGATACGATGTATGGCCAGAATTTTTTCATGTTTTGGGGATCGCTGAATTACTCACCCGAGAGATGGGGAAGGAGCACCCAGCTCGATCCGGTGTTCAGCACTTCAGTCGCACCCTTTCACGCTGAGGAGATCCTGAAACACGCCACCTCATCCTTCCTGAGCCAAGCGTGGAACGCCACCCAACTGAAGTCAATCTGCAACATGCTCATCGCACTCCAGTCCAAAGTGCCGCCCGAAAGCAATCCAGTCGGGTTCCTTCTGCCATTGCCCGGTGTCCTTCGGGGTCCACGAATCGGTCAGTCCGCTCACCCGTTTCATCAAACGCATGGTGACTCCAAAGCGCTGCGGGATGCGGGTGTGCGCCGCAAATTTTCGCGAGAAACTTGTATCATCCAGCACCAACAAAACATCCAGGTAGCGATCCCGAAGAGCGCAGGCCAGTTGGCGATTACTCCGGGTATCGTCAAAAAGATTGTGCGCCACATCCACCCACGAACTCCACTGGGTCTGCAAGCCTTCGGCATCGCGCGTGATCAGTGTGATTTCGGCGTCTGGCCGACTGTAGCGCAGTGCTTTCAGAAATCGAATGCCTTGCGTAGGCCACTCCCCGAGATGCTGGTGCAAGACCGCAATACGTGTCTTACGCACGGGATAGCTGGAGAAATCCACCAGTTTCTTCCGGTGATTCATGCCCAATCGCTCAAAGGGACGGAACAGGATTTTCCAGCGGTTGTGCGTCCACAACCAGTCGATCAGGCATTCTTCATCTGATCGCAGCTTTTGCTCGAGCCAGCGATTGCTGGCGAGTGTGATTTCGGCGGGATTCTTCTCACAACAAAGTTCTTCAAACTCCACTCGTGCACGCCAGAATGCAATGCGCTGCGGCAGGATCATCACCATCGATGCATCGTATTTTTTTGCCAGCAGCCCATGCAGTTCTGTCGCAGCAGTCACTCGACCAAAAAAGGGAATGAGCGTGCCCTGCTCGCGTGTATTCTGATCAAACAACAAGGCTGCAACCCCATTATTGCGCATGACCTCAGTGATCACCTGGATGCCTTCCTTGCGTGACACCAATCGAAACCCGGCCCGCTCGCGGTGACGCTTCACCATCGCATCAATGCGAGGGTTTCGATTCGGTCGGTACATCACGGCAGTTTGCTTAAAGGCCACACCAGCCAATGCTGGCCAGGCGTTTGTGGCTTCCAGCATGGAAAAGTGCATGCCAAACAACAACACCGGTCGGCCACGTGCTGCCATGCTCTCCGCAAAACGCTTTTGCTCAGGGGTCACCTCCAGGCAGCGCAAAAAGCGCTGCATGGAAAAATGGGGGACCGCGAGCGTGAAGAGGCCCATTTCAGCAGTGCGGATGCAAACCCGACGAACGGTTCGGTGCAGCCATTCGGGAGAGCGCTCCGGAAATGCGTGGTGCAGGTTTGAATAAATCAGGTTGCGACGCTTTGACGGAAACCAGAAAAAGAGGTGTCCGACACCGTGACAAAATGCACGGGCTGCCCATTCCGGTATGCGGGCAAAAACCCAGCCAACGAAAAATACGAGATAATACATGGATGGTCTCAACGATACATGCAACCTCACCTCGCTGGGACGTGGATCTTCCCAGAGGATCTTCGGGGTTCGCATACCCGATTCAAACAGACTACCCAGCCGTCAGGATGATGTTCCATACAACTGCGGGTTCAGGCTCGGATCATTGTACATCTTAAACTGGAAATACACACGGTAAGCGCGCTTTCCCTCCTGGATCTCCCTCAAAAATTGTTCCAAAATCCCCGTAAGATCTGCGCGCTGCTGCCGGAGCACCTCCAGCTTCTGCTCACACTTGGCACGGTGTTCAGCGCTCACGTCACTGCGCTCAGTCTGCTCCACCATGTGGTAAACCTTGAGCGCCATGATCGAGAGACGGTCGATGATCATGCCCGGGGTTTCTGAATTGACCGGGGCATTGGCAACATCTGGTTTTAGCAGTTCAAAGAGAAACTGATCCATGCGCTCGATGAAATCATTGCGCTGCTGGTTGTAGGCGTCAATTGCCCGCTTCGCGCGGTAAACATATTCGAACCCCTGATCATCGCGACGCGCGCAATCTTCTTCATGCCAGAGGTTGTAGTTCCGCCGATGATTCCCATGGACAAAAACCCAAAGCCCATCCAACCCCGAGGGATCCTCATCGACCTGGTGCCACTTGGCAGTCCATTCCGCTTGCATGTCGGCAATCTCGCTTGCAGTGATCTTCATGCTCCACCCTTAGGCAATCTACCCGAGCGGAGCAATCTCATTTGAACCGCAAACCCGGGTTCACCGTACCCCGTCTTGCGTTCCATGCCCCGTCACCAAGAAAAGCATTGCGCTCACAGAATGCGTTGCTTGAGATGCTGTGCCGGTCGCAATCATCGGAATCGCCAATCGCTCATGCCCTGGTCGCTCTACATCGCACTCAAACAGTTGTTTCCAAGCGGAAAGGGGTTTTCCTTTTTTGCGCTTGTTTCCATCCTCGGCGTGTCGCTCGGAGTGGCCGTTTTGCTGGGGGTACAAACCATCATGAACGGGTTTGGAAGCCAGATACGGGAGAGCCTGCTCAAGGTAAACGGTGATATCCGAGTCGAATCCAACCGGGTGATCTTTGACTGGGAAAACGTGGAGCAATTCATCGAGTCCATGGAAGGAGTTGAGGACGTCAGCCCCTATGCCCACGGAGTCGTGATGCTGCAACATCGCAACCTGCCCGTCTTTCCCGCCGTCATGGGAGTGGATCTGAGCGAACCCGAACCATTCATCCCCATCCGCGAATTCATGGTGCTTGGGGATTTCGCAGACTTGCATGATGACTCCATCCTGCTGGGTTCCACCCTGGCGCAACGCATCGGCGCGACGCTCAACAGCAAAGTCGAGCTGTTCACTCCGTTGATGCTTGATCGACTCAAACGCGATGAAGTGCTATTGCCACGTGAGGTGACGGTGGCAGGCATTTTTCAGACCGGTCGCAACGACATCGACTCCAACACCGTCATTTCCTCGATGCGTCTGATGCAGGATCTTTACGGACTCGACGAAGGCATTCACGGCATGGCCATCCGAGTCACTGAAGGCCACAGTGTTGAAGCCGTTGCCGACCGAATCAATTCACAGCTGAGCAGCCCTCTTCGAGCGGTAACCTGGCTCGAAACCAATCGTGAATACGTTTTCGTGCTTCAATTCGAGAAAACCATGATGACGATCATCATGTTTTTCATCATATTGGTCGCGTCATTTTCGATTGCGAGTTCGCTGATGATTTCCGTGATCCGCAAAACCCGCGAAATTGGGCTGCTTGTGGCCATGGGTGCTCGCGCTCGCGATATTGCCGCAAGCTATTGCATCCAGGGATTGATCATCGGTATCACAGGTGTTGCCTGCGGTATCGCGCTTCAGGGCATCATCCTGCACTATCGCAATGAAATTGTCTGGACCTTTGCCGAGCTGACCAACAGTTCCTCTGCGCTGCTTCGCTTCTATCAGTTCAATGACATACCCGCGAAGTACGAGTGGGGTGATTTTTACGTGGTATCTGGCACCACGATCCTGATATGCCTGCTTGCGGGACTCGTTCCAGCGATGCGCGCCCTTCGTCTCAATCCCGCCGATGCCTTGCGCAGTGAATGATGCAATGAATTCAACAACCGCACCCGTTACATCAGCCGACCCGGCCCTGCTGCGCGTCAGGGATTTGCGCAAGACCTTTGTGGATTCCGGTGCTCCGATTGAGGTGCTCAAGGGAGCCTGCCTGGAACTGCAGCACGGCGAACACATCGCGATCACAGGTCAGTCGGGTTCCGGCAAATCCACATTTCTCAACCTGATCTGTGCCCTCGAAACATGCGATTCCGGAATCGTGGAATGGGACGGCGAACCCATCCGCAACCGTGACCACAAACGCCTCGCCACCATGCGGGGTCAGTTCTTCGGATTCATTTTTCAGACCTTCTACCTGATCCCGGAGTTGAACGCTGTCGAAAATGTGTTGATCGCTGCCCGACTGCTTCGCCGGGTGGACCGTGCCTGTCGGTCCCGTGCGCAACATCTGCTGGAGGTTGTCGGGTTAAAGGACCGGCTGAAACATCCCGTTCAAAAACTGTCCGG
>JBEGIR010000077.1 GCA_040224245.1 Puniceicoccaceae bacterium
CATACATGTAGGCGGGAGCGCTCACGACATTGTGGTCGGGGTCGATATGGATGTCATTGACCGGACGCTTCACATGAGAACCGCCGATGGCTTTGATGGCATCTGCGACCTCTGCATCCTCTCCGATGGTGACGGATGCTCCGAGCACCTTGGCAGCAATCACAGGAGCGATGCAGAGTATGCCGATAGGTTTTTTCTGGGCATGGAAGTCTTTCAGCACGCGCTGCACTGACGGTTCAATCTTCAGGTTTGCTCCGTCGAAGGCGAAGGAGCAGAGGTTTTTGGCGGCTCCGAATCCGCCCGGTAGCAGCAGTGCGTCAAAATCGTTAGCCTGCAGAGTCGCGAGATCTTCGATCTTGCCACGGCAAATGCGCGCGGCCTCGACGAGCACGTTTCGCTTTTCCCCCTTGGCGACATCACCGCTTTGATGATTGATGACGTGGGCCTGTTCGCGGTCTGGCGCAAAACAGCGCACGCTGGCACCGAGTTGATCGAGATAGAGCAGCGTGAGCACGGCTTCCTGGATTTCAGAACCGTCATAGACTCCGCAACCGGACAATAGGACTGCAACTTGTTTCATGGATCGGTCTCCTCCTCAGGGTTTCACAAATTCGGGATGTGGAGTCTTGCAAGTTGTTTTCAAAATGGCAATGCGAACTCGATTGAAACCCGATCACGCTTTGCCAGAGCAGTATCCACGCTTGACTTGATGGCGTTGCTCGGCAGCTTGAATCGCTTATGATCACAAGTTCAAGCAGCTGGCTATCACCTGAGCAGGCACGCGCGATCGCGCGCGATCATGGTACTCCGACCTATGTGTACTCCGAGCAGAAAATTCGGGACAATGTGGCAGGTTGCCTTGCTTTTCCAAATGCCTTTGGGCTGACGGTGCGCTATGCCATGAAAGCCAATCCGTCGGCGACAGTGCTGCGACTGATGCAGAAGCTGGGTCTGCATTTTGATGCATCGAGTGCATGGGAGGTGAAACGGGCAATCCAGGTTGGAATTGAGCCGCAGCGCATCTCACTGAGCACTCAGGAATTGCCACTTGATTTTGCAGATCTGGTGAAGCAAGGAGTCGAGGTGAACTGTTGTTCGCTCGATCAGCTCGAGCGGTTTGCGCAGGCGTTTCCGGGAGGCGATGTTGGGATTCGACTGAATCCGGGAAAAGGATCAGGGCTGAACAATCGTTTGAGCACGGGTGGATTGGCGGCGAGTTTTGGAATCTGGCACGAGCACATACCGCAGATTCGCGACATTGCCGCTCGCCATGGACTCAAGGTCGTTCGCATTCACACGCATGTGGGCACGGGCGGGGATCCGGATCTGTGGTTTCAGACCGCAACAGAGAGCTTGAAAGCGGTGGATCAATTTCCCGATGTGACAACGGTTGACCTGGGAGGAGGATTCAAAATTGCGCGCATGCCAAATGAGAAGGCGTCGGACCTTCAGATCGTCGGGGAAGCAGTGCAGCGGGCACTGGAACAGGTTCATGCCCGGACTGGGCGCAAGCTGCATCTGGAGATTGAACCCGGAAATTTTCTTGCGGCGAACATCGGTGGAATTCTCAGTCGCGTGCAGGACATTGTGGACACGGGAAGCGAAGGATTCACGTTCTTGAAGCTCGACGCTGGCATGACCGAGATTCTGCGACCCTCACTGTATGGTGCGCAGCACGGGTTTCGCCTCTTCCAGGAGCAACCGCGTGACGCGACCCGCTCGTATGCGATCGTTGGGCATTGCTGCGAATCGGGCGATGTGCTGACCGTAGCTCCCGGCGATGCCGAAACCCTTGCGCCGCGACTGCTACCACTTGCCGGAATTGGGGACTTGCTCATGATCGAGGATGCAGGAGCCTACTGTGCGGCCATGCCCGCGAAGAACTACAATTCGTTTCCAGAGGCTCCGGAAGTCATGGTGCGATGCGATGGTTCGGTGGTCCTGATCCGCAAGCGCCAAACCCTGGATCAAATCCTCGTGAACGAAATTCCCGTGGATCTCTGATGTGTGACAGCGATTCCTCTGCCGCTTGAACCTGCTTCTCGCCCAGCGGTGCAGGGAATGCATCCGGGCGGATTCATCTGCCTGGTATTTTGATAGAATGGAAACGTGCTTTGGGTGATCGACAGAATCTGACAGCATGAATCCGTAATCGCATGAACAACACCCATACGCTTCGCACGGAAAACATGTTTCGGTTGAGCTGGCCGATTTTTCTGCAGCATGCAACCGGCAGTGTGGTCCTGTTTGTGGATTTTGTATTCCTGAGTTACCTCAGCGACGAGATTGCCGGCATTGTGGGTCAAATTCTTCCGGTGACATGGCTGGGGTCATTCATCATCCCGGTCTTTGCGGGTACAGGCATTTCGGTGGCTTCCCAATTCATGGGAGCGCGGCGATATGAAAAGGTGATTCCCACCTACATGATGAATCTGGCGCTCAGTTGTTTTTTGGGGTTGTTTGTGGCCATGAGCATGTTTCTGCTGCGCTCAAAAATCGGGGAATGGATGGGGTTGAACGCTGAGCAGAATGTAGTCAGTTCACTCTATCTGGGCTGCATGAGTCTCTATTTTGTGGTGATGGCAGTCATGGCAGCCTACAATGCGGTGCTGTCATCCCGCGGGCTGACGCAGTGGATCATGGTGGTTTCCCTGATCTCGGGAGTGAGCAACATCGCGCTGAACACGTGGTTTGTATTTGGACTTGGCTGGGGCATTGTGGGCATTGTCGGCAG
Organism: Puniceicoccaceae bacterium; assembly: GCA_040224245.1. Lineage (NCBI taxonomy): Bacteria > Pseudomonadati > Verrucomicrobiota > Opitutia > Puniceicoccales > Puniceicoccaceae > Puniceicoccaceae bacterium. Next base: position 2,735 of record JBEGIR010000077.1, read on the forward strand.
TACGGTGATCGCGACATCGCTCTCAATGGTGGTCGGTATTCTGCTGGTTCACGGGAAACTCGGGATTCGGTTTTACCTCAACGGTGCGCTTGCTGACATGTGGAGTGTGATGCGCCCAATGATGCGTGTAGGCATTCCCAACGTGGTAGAACCCACGAGCTATGCTTGCCAACAGATCATTTTGTCGACCTTCGTGATCAGCATGGGAGTGCAGGCGATGGCATCCAACGCCTTTGCCGGACGCCTTCACATGCCCCACATCGTGCTTTGCTTTTCACTCGCCTCCGCCGCGCAGATTCTCATGGCCCACTGGATGGGGGCGGGGAGAACAGAATCCATCAATCGCTTGTTCTGGCGCATTCTGGGCATTTCGACTGGTACGGCCTTGATTTACATGACCTTAATCTGGGCGAATGCGTATGACATCCTGCGCATCTTCACGGAGGACACTGAAATCCGCGCGACCTGCAAGCAATTGCTCCTGATCTCCCTGATTACCGAACCTTCCCGCATGGTGAATATCCTCTCGGGTCACTGCCTACGCTCGGTAGGGGACACGCGCTATCCGATGGTTGTAGGGTTGATTTTCATCTGGGGCATCCTGCCAGTGATATTTGCGATTGATCGGGCCTGGACGCTCACCATTGTGGGCATGTGGGCTTGTTTTGCGGCTGATGAGTTTGTGCGTGCACTGATCAACCTGCAGCGCTGGTATTCGGGCAAGTGGCGCAGCATGTCACTGGTGGAACCAGATGCCAGTTCAAGTTGAGCTGGCAACCCGTCTCTGAAGCCATTGACGCAATCGTGTTTACACCTGCCACGGTGCTTCTGAGAGTATGGCAGCTCACAGACAGAAGGGATCGAAAATGCAGTGCAACTGCAATGCCAAGCAATGCTTGTGATCAGGCTGTAATTCATGCGAATGCAGCCCAAAGCGGTTGGAGGATTCTGCACAAGGATTGCAGAAGCTGGCGCAGCTGCATCACTTGACCTTTTTGCGAACCCAACCAGAATGGAGGTATGATGACTCACTGTTACCCCCCACGGTTTCTTACCCTTCGTCGATCAGCGGTGCTCTGTGTGCTGCTGTCTTTGCTCACCGCACTGCATGCGGGAAAGGTTCCGGAACTCACCACCATGTCCCATGATCGCAATCAGGCCGCTCCGGAAGTGATCACTCCCGGGACTGTTTCAACGCAAAACCAGGTGGGCACGGCTCCCTCGGATGCAGTGGTACTCTTTGATGGCAACGACCTGAACGCCTGGGTGGACATGGAGGGTGCACCGACAGAATGGGTCATTCGAGATGGTGCATTGGAATGTGTCCCCGATAGTGGCTACATTCGCACACTTCAAAGCTTTGGTGACTGTCAGTTGCACATCGAGTGGGCGACTCCGACGGACTCACCTGGCAGCAGTCAGGGGCGCGGCAACAGCGGAGTGTTTTTTGGGCTGACCCAGTATGAGGTGCAGGTGCTGGATTCATACAACAACGCAACCTATGCGGATGGTTCGGCCAGTTCTGTCTACGGACAATACGCGCCGCTGGTCAACGCGAGCAAGGGTCCGGGAGAATGGCAAACCTACGACATCCTCTACACTGCACCGCGGTTCAAGGCCAATGGCGAACTCAAGTCACCTGCGCGACTGACGGTATTTCACAATGGAGTGCTGACGCAGAATGATGTGGCACTCACGGGACCCACCGCCTGGATTGGACGTCCTCCCTACGTGGCTCATCCTGAAAAGCTGCCGATTGCATTGCAGGATCATGGAAATCCGGTGCGTTACCGTAACATCTGGGTGCGCGAATTGGGTCCGAAAGACAAGCCGGAGTTCTATCTTTCCGATGCGATATTGGACAAATATGTGGGTAACTACAGCAAAGATTGGGGCGATGGAGTCGAAGTGCTTCGCGATTCGCATGGGCGCCTGACGTTGAAAATGGCTGGTGCGGTTTTGACGATGTATGCGGAATCGGAGACCCGGTTCTTTGCGAAAACCACCGATGTGCTGGCAGATTTCTCCGAACTGGAATCACGCGGAGTGCTCAAAGTCTCAGTGGGAGATGGCTGGATGGAAATGCCGCGTCACTGAGAAGGTGGAATCACCACCGTCACATCTTTCTGAAATCCCGGTTTATTCGACCGGGATTTTTTTGTTACTGAAAACATGCTGGGATATACTGAGTAATTGTAATTCCGATGATTAGTTTGTCTTATTTATCAAAACCTATTATTATAAGTATTACTAATTGATTGATCCAAAGGAAGTGGAGTGTTAGAGAGTTTCATACACAACCCCACTTCTGCTTATGACCCTTTCGAAACGCCTGCGCTGGCAAGGCCTCAGGATTTTGGCAATTCTGATGGTTGGGCATGGGATTTTGCTGCATGAAGGCTCTGCGGTCCCGGATGCCACATGCATGGAGTGCCACATCGATCCCGAACTCGAGATGGAACGCGACGGAATGGACGTTCTCCTGTTTGTGGAACCCCAAGTGATTGCGGAATCCGTGCACGATTTATGGAGTTGCGTTGATTGCCACGAAGGCTACGACCCGGACTCGATTCCCCATGCGGAACAACCAGTGCGTGTGAACTGCATGTTGTGTCACGACGATACTGAGGAGCTGGCGGAGGCACATCCCTTTCACCCGAATTTTGCGCTGGAGACACCGGATTTCAGTTCACCCGACCTTGCCTGTGTGGGGTGTCATGGTTCTCACGCTATTGTGCCTGTGGACGATGAGCGCTTTGCGTTTCATGGCAGGGCAATGGTTGAATCCTGTGCACAGTGCCATGAAGCCGAGGCCGGAGAGTTTGTGGAGTCGGCTCACATGACTGCATCCGGTAGCGCACCGGATTGCCTTTCCTGTCATCGCACGGATGTGGTGAACGGGGGCATTCCGATGCTCGAACTCAAGCAAGTGCAGTCACGCCAGTGCATCGATTGCCATGTGAACCTCGAAACCGATGGGGGGCACCTGCATCTGGATGGACAAACCTGGATCTCCCAGTGGATCGAAAGCGTGCACGGCAGCGCGCTTGAAGCAGGAAATGCGGACGCTGCCAGCTGTGTCGACTGTCATGGCAGTCACCGCATGAAGGCGGCGATGAACCAGGATTCGGACGTGAACAAGCTGCACATTGTGGACACCTGTCAGCAGTGCCACGGTGAGGTTGCCGATGCATTTTCACAGAGCGTGCATGCCAAAGCCCTGCTTGTCGGCAATACGGATTCCCCAGCCTGCACCGATTGTCATGGAGAGCACCTCATCCTGCACGCTGATGACCCCATATCTCCGGTTGCCCCGCGCAATGTATCCCAGCAGCTTTGTGGGGATTGTCATGGGTCGGTTCGCCTCTCGCGCAAGTATGGGATTTCGAGTGATCGCTTTGATACTTTTGCCGACAGTTATCATGGGCTTTCGATGCGTGGTGGGGCAGTGGAAGTGGTGAACTGCGCCAGTTGCCATGGCTATCATACCATTCTTCCCTCCTCTGATCCTGCGTCGATGGTTCACAAATCCAATCTGGCAGCAACCTGTGGCAGTTGTCATCCAAAGGCGTCGGAGTTGTATGCCATGGGCAAGGTCCACGTCTCGCTCAAGCCCGTGCGACCGAGTGAAATCGGCACGGGGCGCGAGTCGATCCCACAATGGGTGGCAACGCTCTACGTGTTTTTGATAGTGGGAGTTGTCGGTGGTATGGTGCTGCATAACCTGCTCGATTTTTTGAGGAAAGTACATCGCAAGGTGCAAGGACACCGGCATGGAATCAAAGCGACGGAAGTGCCCCATCGGCTCTACCTGCGCATGACGGTGAACGAGCGAGTGCAGCACGCGGTGCTGGCGTCAAGTTTTGTGGTACTGGTCATCACGGGCTTCATGCTGCGCTACCCGGAAGCCTGGTGGGTGGAAGGCCTGCGCAAGCTCAATTCCCATGTCTTTGAATGGCGCAGCTGGACGCATCGGATTGCGGGAATCATCCTGCTGGCGGCGGGTGCGTGGCATGTCCTGTATCTCATGCTGACACGGCGGGGGCGCGAACTGTTCCACGCCCTGCTCCCCAGGCTGAGGGATCTGACGGACATGATCGGGGTCGTTCGATACAATCTTGGGTTGTCTGCTCAAAAACCTGAATTTACGCGCTTCAGCTACATCGAGAAGACGGAGTACTGGGCGATGATCTGGGGCAGTGTGCTGATGGGTATCACCGGTGTGCTGCTATGGGCGGATCAGATGACAATCAATCTCGTGGGCAAAGTGGGATTTGATGTTGCGCACGTGATTCACTTCTATGAAGCCATACTGGCAACTCTCGCTATCGTAGTGTGGCACTTTTATTTTGTGATCTTCAATCCGGATGTGTATCCGATGAACCTGTCGTGGCTCACGGGATACCTTTCCGAAGAAGAGATGCTTGAGGAACACCCGGCGTGGTTGGCTGAACTGAAGGATGGGGCAGAGCCAAGTTCTGGCGAAACACCACCCTCTGAGGCCCCGGAAACCGCGAAGGAAGATCGCGGAACAGGAAAAACTCCCTGACCAGGCACGGAGTGCAGCCGTGCACGCGGTTTACCAATTTGGCGTTTCGCCAAAATGAACGGCACTGTCGTGGAAACTGGCGAGTTCACCGAATTCCTTCATCATGGCGATCATTTCGGCACCTGCGAGCAGTACGGGACCATATCCATGTGCGGCATGGGGACTGACCGGACGATAGGCGTAGAAGGCGGGATCCCAGGCCATGCCAGTGCCCACGCAGGTTCCCTGGACAGCGCCTTCAGCATCGACGGCAGAACTGACTGCGTGCCAGCCCAGTGTCGCGACGGGACCGTAGGCAGAAGGATCGAGCCATCCGCGATTGATGCCGCGTGCGAGCGCAAAGACAAACATGGCGGTGGCTGAGGTTTCCTCGTAGGTTTCAGGACGGTCCATCAGTTGATGCCAGAATCCATTGATGCCCTGGTGACGGGCGATACCCTGGACGTGGGCACGATAGATTTCAAGCAGACGCGCATGCTGGGCGTGGTCCTCTGGCAGTACGGAAAGCAATTCTGTCATGGCCATGATGGTCCATCCGTTGGCACGCCCCCAAGGGAAACTTGGGTGGGGTTGCATCGCCTTTACCCAGCCGTGCCGATAGAGTCCGGTGGATTTTTCAAACATGCGCTGAGTCATGCCGAGCATCTGCTGGCAGGCATCATCCAATGCCGCATGGTCTGCCGAGTGCACTGCCCATTGTGCCAGTGCGGGAACGCTCATGTAGAGGTCATCCAGCCAGAGGCTGTCAGGCAGCGGACGGTCCCGCGCGAAGGTTCCGTCTTCAAGACGTTTTTCACCCTGCTGGATGTAGGAGATTGCGGGTTCGATGATGGGAAGAAGATTTTGAGCCACACCAGCTTGCTGACCCTTGATCAGTGCGGCAGTCATGGAACCGCACTGGTCGAGGTTGTGGGGGTTGATCAGTCCACGGATCAAATAACGACGCGGGCGCTGATCCTCCGGCATGGCGAGATAGTGGTGAGCGATGCGTTCAATCGCTTCAAAGCGACGTTGCACATAGTCGCGATAGATGGATTGTCCAGTGACCTCAGCAGCGCGAAGCATACCGGCGTAGGTGACGCCCCATTCGTAGCTGATCAGGGCAAAGAGTCCGAACTCCAGGCCGGGGTGTGCGACTTCAAGACTGCCTTCCGGGATGGGGTTTCCGGTGTCAAGGTCGACCCAGCGAATGGGGCTGGTCGATTCGAGATACTGGGTCACGCGTTCCAGGGTATTCTGAATTTCAGCGACATCGGCGACCTGATAGGGAGTTTCATAGTCGGGCTGGGAACGCCAGAGTCCTAATCCTGGAGCTGCGTCGGGGCCTCGGAGCTGTGCGCTGAGGGGAAGGTTGAACATGATCACTGCGAGGCTGAGAGTGCGCAGCAAACGATAGGGGGGTATATAATCATTCATGGGGTATTTCAGGGTAGTTTCGAAGCAGGGAAAATGATGTGAAGGCATCATTCTTGAGTCGGCTAATCGAGCAACCCTGTGAAAATCTGACAGTCGTCTGGAACTGTCAGATGGGCATGATACTCGGCTGAGCGATGGGATTGGAGAAGATGGGGTGAACCCTAAACCCAGTTGATACCCATGAACCTACTCCTATTTTATTCCCGCCAAATGGTTTTCATGCATCGCATCCTGGCGGTGTTGCTGCTTCCGTTGAGTGCCAGTGCGGTACCGTTGATGGAATACCTGGACCGCGGCCTGGTGGGCATTCAACAGTCCGATGGGTCGGTTTTTTTGAGCTGGCGTCTGCTGGTCACCGATGAACCCAACGTTGCATTCAATCTTTACCGTCGTACCCAGGTAACCGAAAGCAGCGACTGGGGTGAATTTGCATCGAGTGGGAATCCGCAGTCCGGAGACATTCGCCTGAACGCAGAACCCATTCGCGAGGTTACCTGGTTTGTGGATCGTGAACCCTCGCTGCAGTTTGATACCCATTATGATGTGAGAGCCGTTGTGAACGGAGTGGAAATGCCAGCGAGCCGCCCGGTCACCTTTGTGGCCGGATCGGAACCGAGACCCTATCACTCGATTCCCCTGCAGACTCCGGAAGGCTATCATGCCAATGATGCCTCAGTGGCGGATCTCGATGGAGACGGGCAGTTCGAGATCGTAGTGAAGATGGAAAACCGGGCTCAGGATAATTCCCGGAGAGGAGTGACGGATCCGGTTTTCCTGCAGGCCTATAAACTGGACGGAACCCTGCTTTGGCAGATCAATCTAGGAATTAATATCAGAGCGGGTGCGCATTACACTCAGTTCATCGTGTATGATCTCGATGGGGATGGAAGTGCCGAAGTGGCGTGCCGAACGGCTGATGGAACTGTAGATGGTCTTGGGCAAGTCATCGGAGACCCTGATGCGGACCACCGGAACGCTGATGGATACATTCTTCAGGGGCCAGAGTGGCTCACGGTCTTCAGCGGTCGAACGGGGGAAATACTGGACTCCAAGACCTATATTCCACGTCGTTTTCCGGGGACTGACAATCCCAGTGCCGAGCAGATGCAGTCATTGTGGGGAGATGGATATGGAAACCGCATGGATCGTTTTTTGGCGGGAGTGGCATATCTGGACGGACGTGTGCCAAGCCTGGTCATGTGTCGCGGCTATTACACACGAACAGTAGTGGCAACCTGGGATTTTCGGGATGGAACACTGCACCCGCGCTGGACCTTTGATACAGCAGAGAGGGATGAATGGGCGTCTTATGCAGGCCAGGGCAACCATCAACTCTCGGTCGCCGACGTGGATGGTGATGGGCGACAAGAGATCATTTACGGGGCGATGGTGCTCGATGATGACGGCTCGGGACTGCACAATACGGGCTGGGGGCATGGCGATGCGCTACACGTGGGAGATCTGGACCCGACCCGCGAGGGAATTGAGATTTTTACGATACAGGAGCGCTTTGATGCCCAAGGCATGAGTGTGCGTGAAGGGGCGAGTGGTGAGGCAATGTTCACGATCCCATCGGTGAAGGCTGCCGACTCGGGGATGGACCGCGGTGAAGGTCCGGGCAGAGGCAATGCATTTAACATCGATCCGCGCTGGGTCGGAGCCGAAAGCTGGGCAGCAGGGGCAGGCATGACCGGACTCTACAACATCGCGGGTGAGCGCGTGCTGGATCGACCTGGGAATTTACCGGTTAACTTCGGAATCTACTGGGATGGGGATTTGCTACGGGAACTGCTCGATCAGAATTTTGTCGTGAAGTGGAACTGGCAGACGGCATCTGTGGATCGACTGTTCACGGCGCATGGAAGCATCTCGAACAATGGAACCAAGGCAACTCCTGCATGGTCCGGTGATTTATGGGGTGATTGGCGTGAAGAGTTTGTGCTGCGCAGCCGGGATAACCGGGAGTTGCGCATCTTCACCAGCACTGTACCCACGGAGCATCGCATGGTAACGTTGCTGCAAGACCCGCAGTACCGCGTCGCGCTGGCGTGGCAGAATGTGGCATACAACCAACCGCCCCATCCGAGCTTTTATCTGGACGAAGCGGCACCGCTTCCGACACCTGTGCAGATCGAGGTTTTGTCTGCTCCGTGATGCCGAGAGTGAGAGGTGTGCGTTCCCCGAAACAAAGCTGTTTGGATTTGTCGGGGAACTGACACCCTGCAGGCTGATCAGCTCTTCTTCAGAAACGCAAGTGCACCAAAGACGCACGCGATTTCGAGAGGCCAGGTGTTTTGCATCAGTGAAGTAAAGCCAGTGACCTGTTGCAGATGATACGAAAATGCGGAGAGCATGACCGTTACAATCAACAGGCAGGCGAGCCTTTGCTGGATGCCCAGGGCCACCAGAATGCCTCCGACCAGTTCGATGGCGGTGGCGACGACGCCGAGTGCTGTGTGCAACGCGGGAATATCGGGCACAAACGGCGGCATCGAACCGAGTTGCTGCAGGAAGGATGGGCCACTGAGCAGTTTCATGAGACCATGGCAGGCCATGAAAATGCCCATGCTGATGCGAAGGAACAGGTAAGCGGATTTTGAAGTCATCAGATTTTTTGGGTTTAGGATAGAAGGATTCCCGTTGGGGAACAGGACTAATCGGCAGAATCTCATCAGGAAATGAGCGTGGAATCAATGCCCATTTTGGTCGTGATTTGGCACAGGAAATCGGAGTCGCGAAATTGGGAATTGCACTGTGGAGGTGTGACAAAGGTCAGCGAGGAATTCACACTCTGTTCTCGAAAAACGATTGAATTTGTGAGGCGTTCTTGCATTGTGCCCTCAAGCGCCTGTTGGAGGGAATGCGTTCTCATCCCAGGTGTTCAATGGACTGAAACCTAAACTGCAACCCAACTCTGTCGTGAACGAACTAACCTTGTCTCCCTGGGCCCTGAATGTGTCTCCATCCCCAACACTTGCTGTGGATTCGCTTGCAAAAGCGATGAAGGCTGAAGGGCGGGATGTCTGCGGATTTGGATCGGGAGAACCCGATTTTGACACCCCTGAATTCATCAAGCAGGCCTGCGTGGATGCGCTGGCAGCGGGCAAGACCAAATACACGCCTGCCCCTGGGATTCCGGAGCTGCGCAAGGAGCTGGCGGACAAGTATGTTCGCGAATACGGTCTCAATGGGGTGAAGATGGGCAACGTGATTGTGAGTCCAGGTGGAAAGTTCAGTTGTTACCTGGCCATCCTCGCGCTGGCGGGTCCGGGCGATGAGGTCATCATCCCGGCACCGTACTGGGTCAGTTACCCTGAGATGGTCAAACTCGCTGGTGCCACACCGGTTGAAGTGTTTGCAGGCGGGGAACAGGATTTCAAGATCACGCCTGCACAATTGGAGAGTGTGATCACTTCGAAATCCCGCGTGGTCATTTTGAATTCTCCCTCCAATCCAACGGGAACCGTGTATTCCGAGGCCGAAATTCGTGCGCTCTACGAAGTCGCGGCGAAGCACAATCTGTGGATTCTGTCCGATGAGATTTACGAGTATCTTCTCTATGAAGGTGCGCGGCATTTCTCTGTTGCATCCATTAATGAGGATGCTTTCAACCGCACCGTGATTGCGTCGGGCTTCAGCAAGAGCTATTCGATGACAGGTTGGCGTCTGGGAACCCTTGTGGCACCGGATAAGGTGGCAAAGGCAATTGCAGACCTGCAGAGTCAGACGAGTTCGAATCCCACCACCTTCGCCCAGTATGGTGCATTGGCAGCCCTGCAAAAGCCCGCTGAAGCACGTGCGGCCATTGATGTGATGCTGACCGCATTTGACCGTCGTCGACGTTTTCTGCATGGGGAGCTTTCGTCGATTGAAGGCATTCGATGCCCGAAGGCGTTGGGTGCGTTTTACCTGTTTCCGGATGTATCGGATTTTGGATTGAGTGCCAATGAATTTGCGACACGTCTGCTCAAGGAAAAGGAAGTGGCAGTTGTGCCGGGCGAGGGCTTTGGCGCACCTGGCTACATTCGCCTGAGTTATGCCACTTCAGATGAGGTAATCGAAAAAGGCGTCGAGCGCATCAGGGAATTCTGTTCGCAGCTTCGATCCTGATTCTTAACGAGACTGCCGGGCTGCTGCAAGTTGAATGGCAGCCCGGTCGTCAGCCTGCGAGGTGGCATCACATCCACTTGTCCAGGCGCCGATGACGCGCCGTTTGCAGGCGTTCGATGAGTCGATCAGGTTGACTCTCGACGATGAGATCATCGAGGTGATCTTGTTTCAGATAGCCTGCCTGAACGGTGTGCTGTAAAAATTGCAGCAGCCCATCATAGAAACCATCGACGTTGAGGATGGAGCAGGGCTTTTCGTGAAAGGAAAGTTGTTTCCAGGTGAAGGTTTCGAAGAGTTCTTCGAGTGTGCCAATGCCACCGGGAAGTGAGACAAAAGCGTCTGCGAGTTCTGCCATCTTGAGCTTGCGTTCGTGCATGGTCGATACGACGTGCAGTTCATGGAGCTTTGGGTGTCCCAACTCTTTGTCCATCAGTGCCTTGGGGATGACGCCTACGACAGTTCCTCCCGCACTGAGCGCCCCGTCTGCGACGGCTCCCATCAGACCGACGGCACCGCCGCCGTAGATGAGGCGGATGCCGTGCTTGGCGAGAAGTGCTCCAAAATCAAAGGCGCTGGATTTCAAGCCGGATGATTTTCCGGCACTTGAGCCGCAGTAGACACAAATCGATTGAATAGGCATGGACGTGCATAGTTCGCCCGTCTCGGAAATTCAATCTGAAATCGCAACTTGTGTTTGAAGTCGTGTGGGAGCTGGGAGCTGCTGACAGGTAGGGGGGCGCGAGCTGGAAGCTCCCGCTACCTTGGGACAGGGGCGCGAGCTGGAAGCTCCCGCTACCTTGGGACAGGGGTGGGAGCTGGAACTGCCGCTTCAGAAAATGTGAAAGGGTGGGCATGCTGAAGGGCTGATCAGGCACGGGTATGGTGAAGTTGCGGCAGAATAAATGGGAATTTTGTGTATTAGTAAAAATAATGAAGCCGTATAGCACCATAAGACCAAAATATGGCATTCATCTACAAGACGGGTCTTCGGGAACTTGGTAAAATTTCAACAGATCGATAGCCCTATTGTTGCCGAACGCAATTCCAACCCCCTGAAGACAACTATGAAAGCACCCCATGCACCCTGTTTCAAGGATACGCTCGGCAAGTTCGTTGCTGTGGCGGGACGACACAAGAAACTGCTGTCGCTGACTTCGGTTGTTGCTGCGATCATTTTTTCATCATGCGTATCCGTTCCCCATGCGGTGCTGGTTCCACCCAGGATTGCAGGTGCTGAGTTTGTTGGCATGCAGGAGTGTGCCATGTGCCATGAGGATCTGGTGGAGGGATTTGAGTGGTCCACTCACGGCACACTGATTGCACACGGCGACGAATCGATGCACCTGGGGTGTGAAGCCTGTCACGGACCGGGAAGCCTGCATGCTGAAAGTGGGGGCATGCCCAACACGATTGTGAATCCTGTGAATTCGGCAGAAGCGTGTTTTCAGTGCCATCTTGAGACGCGGGGTTCCTTCCATTTGCCTTACGGGCACGATATGCACAGCGGAAACATGAGCTGCACAAATTGTCATGATCCACATGGCGATGCATCTGCTGGTGGCGGGATGGCGTTGGCATCGGCCAGTGATACCTGTATCAGCTGTCATCAGGCTCAGGGAAATCACTACGTTTTCCGCCATGAGGCCACCCAGGATGGCTGCACGGTTTGTCACAGTCCGCACGGGAGTGTGAACGACAAGATGCTGAAATCAGCGAATGCGTCGCTGTGCCTGCAGTGCCACTTCCAGCAGCAGACCAGTTCGGGTCAAATTCTGATTGGTGGGCGCGATCATGCGAATTTCCTGCCTCGCGGCACTTGCTGGACGGCAGGTTGTCACGAAGCCGTGCACGGTTCCAACATCAGTTCATCCCTGCGTTATTAACCCCCACAGCGAGGAAATCATGCATACCAATCGCCATTTTATTGAAATCGCAGCTGTCAGAACTCCCGTGCAACAGGGATGTCACTGGACGGGAAGGGTCCTTCCCTTGCTCTTGCTGTTTGGCATTGCTCCGCTGCTTGCAGCTCAGGACGATTTGGAGGCTTGGGAATTCGACGCAGAGTATCCGAACCACGTCATTCTTGGATTGGGTGGGGTTTCCGTTAGCGGCGACGATGCACAGTTTGCGAAACGAAATCGCATCGGGGAAGAGTTCTGGGGCGGACTTGAATCGCTGCGTTATCGCGGCGAACACGGCGAGGGATTGTTGCTCGATGTGCAGGGGAGAATCCTGCCCGGTATCGGAGACTATCTCGCAAAGCTGCGAATCACGAAAGAGGATCTGGGGTTTTTGGAAGTGGGATACAAATCGACCCGCACCTACTATGATGCTACGGGTGGCTATGATCCGGCAACCGGGTATTCCTATTCTTATTTTGATGAGTCACTCCACCTCGACCGATCCGAACTCTGGGTAGCCGCCCATTGGGTCGGTGATGCGGGAACATCGCTCGACCTGCGCTACCGCTACCGGACACGGGAGGGAAAGAAGGGGACCAGTTCCTGGGCGGATGGCACGACCCCGGGCGGGCGCAATCTGGGGATCATTCCCGGCTTTTACGAGATCGATGAACGCATCCATTCGGTGGAACTGGATGTCAACCACCAGAGCGAGCAACTGGAGGTGAACGTCGGGGGTGTGTGGCAGACGCACGAACAGGACAATACCCGGAATTTCCGCCGTCAGCCTGAACAAAGTGCGGACCGGTATTTTGTGCACCGGGAGAAATTTGAGACAGACATGCTCAACGGCCATGGTTCGATGAGCTATCGATTCAACGAGAAGACGCGGCTCAATGTGGGAACTTCCTACACGCGATTGGATACCATCCTGAACGGTAGCCGCACGATCAATGGTGAGTTTTCAACCGTATTCGATCCCAACTTTGTGCGGCAAAACCGAGACCACGGGTTTTTGGATCTTGATGGTGAGACGCAGGTCCGCCAATGGGTGATGAACGCCAATCTTGAGATTCGTGCTTCGGAAAACCTTCAGATTGTTCCCTCCGTGCGTGTGGAGAACTATGATACTGAGAGTTTGGCTCACGTGTTGGAAACCAATGCAAATGGTCGTGGAGTGGACAGTTTTCACGAATTACAGCCCTTTGGAGACAGTTACTGGGATGATGTAGCTGCCGAGTTGGCGGTGGTCTATCGTGGTCTTCCGAAATGGGTGCTCAGTGCTGAGCTTTTGGGTTCGCGAGGAGAAGGCGACATCGCTGAAACGGATTTGGATGTTGAAACCGCCGAAATCCTGTTTGACCGCTCAACGCGCAGGGATCGAAGTGAGCAAAAGGTCTCGGTAACGGCGAAGTATTATCCACAACCAGGCCTGAATTTTGTTTTTAATGCCTATCACAAAGAAGGGAAGAATGATTTTGACCACAGGATCGATCCGACGGCTCCGGTTGGTGGTGATCGATTCCCCGCTTACTATGAGCAGCTGGATTTCAGCACTCAGGATCTCAATCTCCGCGTAACCTGGCGACCCAGTCGGCAGCTCTCGCTGGTCAGCCGCATGGACTATCAGGAATCTACAATTTCACAGCGCGCAGCAGATCTGATGCTTGTGGATTCTGGAGATCTGCAGACCGTGATCTACAGTCAAGCCTTTACACTGGTGCCAAACGACAAGGTGCTGCTGCAAGGCAGTGTAAGTTTTGTGAAGGATCGGGTAAAGACGCCTGCGGATGACATTCAGGGCCTGAATCCTGCCATTGCTCCCGATGGAAAAAATGATTACTGGCAGGCGGATCTCAGTGCCAACTTTACGCTCAGCTCCACGCGCAGTCTGATGGTCCGGGGATTCATGTACAAATCTCAGGGGTTTTCGAAATACCTCTCGGGTGCCGTTTCCTACGGATTTACGGATGAGCAACGTTCCATCCTGCTGACTGGGCGCCAGAAAATCGATGATTTCACAACCGTTTCCCTGCAGTATGGCTATTTTGATCTGAGTGAACTGACGACGGGTGGTCGCAATGACTACGATGCCCACGTGGTTTACTGTCGCTGGGAGCGGCAATTCTAAACGCCTTAATATTCGTATCCTGACAAACCAGAAAAACCATCATGAAAAAATACCTTATCCCTTTGTCGCTGCTGACCCTTGGTCTCGGTGCAAGTTCTGTAATCCAGGCCCAGGACCTTGAATTCGACCTGGATCGAACCTGGAAGAAAAACTGTCGCAAATGCCACGCTGCGGATGGTTCCGGTTCCACCCCCGCTGGTAAAAAGCTCAAGGTCAAGGACTACACGAAGGCGGAGGATCAGGCCCTGTTTACTGACGAAGAGGCGATGGTGGCGATTCGGGACGGCGTGATGGGGCCGGATGGAAAGTCGGTGATGGACGCATACCCCGACTACAGTGAAGCGCAGCTGCAGGCTCTGGTGGAGCTGGTTCGCTCATTTGCGAAAGCGAGTGAGTGAGCTGATGTAAAGAGAACCCTCTGCTGCTGCAAATCCCCGCCACTACCATGCTGACTCCGCAAGATACCGATATAGATCGTGGAATGACAAGCCGTCGATCCGGTCGCTTTGCATCCCTGAACAACTGGATCAGCTTTGCCGGACTCGTGGTTGTGGCGGGCAGCGTTTTTGCGTTTTTATTGCTGTTTGCCATCGACAGCATGACTGGGCACGCCAATGCCTACATGGGTATTTTGACCTATCTGGGTTCGCCTGCCTTTCTCATTCTGGGTTTGTTCCTGATGCTGATCGGGTGGTGGATTCACCGCCGACATCTCGCTCGCATTGACCCCTCTGAGGCACCGTTGACCGTGGTATTGGATCTATCCAACGCCAGGGATCGCCGGAAAATTCTGATATTCTCGCTGTCCAGCCTGGCCTTTTTGATGCTGAGCGCGCTGGGAAGCTATCGCACTTACCATTTTACGGAGTCGGTCATGTTTTGCGGGGAAATCTGTCATGCGGTGATGGAACCCGAGTATGTGACCTACCTGCAGTCTCCCCATGCGCGTGTGGCCTGCGTCGAATGCCATATTGGTTCGGGTGTGGACTGGTTTGTGAAGTCAAAAATCAGTGGATTGCGGCAAGTATATGCCGTGCTTGCAGACACTTATGAGCGACCCATTGAGACCCCAATTCTGAATTTGCGTCCGGCCCAGGATACGTGTGAGCAATGCCACTGGCCGCAGAAGTTTGTGGGAAACCTCGACCGCACGTATGTGCACTACCTTTCCGACGTCGACAATACTCCGTTCTTTGTTCGCATGTTGCTTAAAGTGGGCGGTGGTGATTCAAGCACGGGTCCGGTGGGTGGAATTCATTGGCATACCAACGCGGAAAATCGAGTCGAGTATTTTGCGAGTGACGATAAGCGCATGGAGATTCCGTGGGTGAGAGTGACCAATGCCAGTGGGGAAGTGACGGTGTACCGCTCGGAAGGCTATGAGGGGGAGCCACTGGAAACGCAGGTCCGCACGATGGACTGCATGGATTGCCACAATCGTCCGGCGCACATCTTTCCGACTCCCAACGATGCCGTTGATCAGGCGATCTACATGGGCAGACTGGATCGGGGATTTGAGGATTTGCGCTTCAATGTGGTGGATTTGTTGACCATGGAGTATGAGAGCAAGGCCGAAGCTTTTGAAGCGATTCGTGAAGGATTGACTGATTATTATGACGGTTCGGACGAATTGGAGTCGCTCATCAGTGAAGTCCAGTCGATCTACGCGCAGACGTTTTTCCCAGAGATGAAGGCTGACTGGTCTCACTACCCCGAACACATCGGACACAAGGACTGGCCGGGATGTTTTCGATGCCATGATGGGCACCACCTTGCGGAAGACAGTGGGGCATCGCTCCCCGTTGCAAAACATGAGTGCAATGCCTGTCACCTCATC
>JBEGIR010000078.1 GCA_040224245.1 Puniceicoccaceae bacterium
GCACCGTTGAGCGTCCCGTTGGCAAAGGTATACTCCCGTTTGATCCGACCCGATGGGTAGTTCTCGATATAGACTCCGTCAGGCACACGCCCCCGCACCATGCGGAATTTCCCCTCTTCATACCACTCCCCGACTCCAACAACCTCACCATTGATCAGGATGTCAAAAATCACCTTTTGCCGCGCATCGGTCTGTTGGCGAAGGGTTCGCTGAATGAGTTCATAGATCACCTTGCCGCTCGAATCTTCGACCCGCTGGATGCGATCCTTCGACACCGAAACACTGCGGCTATTGGTCTCATACAGGAAGATAGTGTCAAACTCGCGCAGATTCTGCGCATCCCGGATCACCTGACCATCCCGCAGGTAAATCGTACCGGCCTGGAGCAATGCGGGCAACAGAAGCAGGACGGTGCAGCAAATGCGGATTATTTTCATGATTCCAGTGTGACGGTTTTTAAAAACCGTTTACATCCATAGTTTCATAGTGATCAGGAATGGAATGGCTTTGTCAAATAAGGAGTTGCCGTTCAGTAACAGTATCCTACAAAAGGGAGGCTAATCCGTCTGTATTCATGAACCTGCGTTCCGCCGCCAGCTATTCGTTTCTGACTCTTTTTCTCGTGCTGTTCGGCGCGTTCTTCTTCTGGCCGATTTTTATTGTGATCCGGGGAGGGTTCGCAACCGAATCGGGTGGTTTCACGCTCACATACGTGATCGAGGTCTTTCGCAACCCGGTGTACCGGGAAGGGTTGCTCAACGCACTGGGCGTCGGACTCTTCACCACGCTGCTGTCCCTGTTGATTTCATTGCCGCTGGCATACGTCGCAGACCGATATGAGTTTTTTGGAAAAAAATGGATGGGCAACCTCATCCTGCTGCCGATCATGCTGCCTCCGTTTGTCGGAGCGATTGGTATTCGGCAGATCCTGGGACAGTATGGCATCCTGAACTCTGTGCTCGAGAGCGTTGGGATTCTGGGTGTCGGCGAAACGATCGACTGGCTGGGGCAGGGTCGGTTTTGGGGTATTGTCATCCTCTCCGCACTCGGCCTGTACCCGATCCTGTATCTCAATCTGATCGCTTCCTTCGCGCAGATTGATCCCGCGATGGAGGAGGCCGCCTCGAATCTCGGGGCCAACCGCTGGCGGCGCTTTTGGAAGGTCACGCTTCCGTTGGTGGGTCCAGGCATGTTTGCAGGTTGTACCATTGTGTTCATCTGGTCGTTCACAGAACTTGGTGTTCCGCTGGTCTTTGATTACGACCGCATGATTTCGGTTCAAATTTTCAAGGGCATCAAGGAACTGGGCGGCAATCCGTTCCCCTACGCCATGGTCGGGGTGATGCTCTTCATCTCCGCCATCGCCTACCTCTCGGGCAAGCTGGTATTTGGAGGACGCGGTCATGCCATGATGTCCAAAGCCAGCCATGCCGGTTCCAGCGAAAGGCTCGGGTGGAAGGGTCAAAGCCTCTGTTTTGCGCTCTTTGGTTCGGTCATTTTTCTGGCACTCATGCCACACCTCACCCTGGTGCTGGTTTCGTTTTCGGCCGACTGGTATGACACCATGCTCCCACAGCACTGGACACTGCAGAACTATGAACTCGCACTTGGCAGCAGTCTGACGGTGCCGTCGATCAAAAACAGTCTCTTCTATTCCGTGCTGGCCACGATCCTCAATGTCTCGCTGGGAATCGGGGTGGCCTTTATTCTGGTGCGCACCACCGTGTGGGGTCGCTCCCTGCTCGACACCTGCGTCATGTTGCCGCTGGCGGTGCCGGGAATCGTCATTGCGTTTGGGTATCTTGCCATGACGCAGAAGGGTCAGTTTTTTGAGTTCCTCAACCCCATCGACAATCCAACCGTGCTGCTGATCATCGCCTACGCGATGCGCAAAATTCCCTTTGTGGTGCGCGCGGCGGTCGCTGGCTTGCAACAGAGCAGTGTGACTTACGAAGAGGCAGCGCAGAACCTTGGATGTCCTCCCATCAAATCTGCTTTCAATATTACGCATACCCTCATCACGGCCAGTCTGATTGCGGGTGCCATGCTCGCGTTTTCACAGTGCATGCTCGAGGTTTCTGATTCGCTCATGCTTGCACAGAAACAGCAATTTTACCCGATCACCAAGGCCATTTTTGAACTCTTGGGTTTCCTGGGTGACGGCCGCTTCATCGCCAGCGCGCTCGGAGTCTGGGCCATGGTATTCCTCGCGCTTACCATCTTCGGAGCCAATCGCATCCTCGGCAAAAAACTGGGCAGCGTGTTCCGACTGTAGCGAATTTTTCACTGTCGGATAGAGGACAAACCCAATCGCACATCCCATGCTGCGTTTGCGCCAATGCTTGCCTGCATCACTTGCGGCTGCGCAAGCGTCGCCGAAACTCCCGTGGTGTCATCCCCTCCCACTTGCGAAAGTTGACCGAAAACCGCTCGTTGCGCCCAAACCCGCAATACTCGGCAATTTGATCGATCGATAAGTCGGGTCGACCGAGCATCTCTTTAGCAGCATCCAGACGAGTGCGCATGATCTCTTCGTGGATGCTGCGTCCAAGCACCTCGCGAAAGGTGCGCTCGAGCGAACGCCGGGCACATCGCAAGTGTTGCACGAGTTCTTTCACGTTGAGTCCGGTAATGGCATGCTCGTGAATGTACTCCAGCGCTCGGGCCAGTGTCGGATTTGCCACCGAAAGAAAGTCGCTCGAGCGGCGCGGAACCACCCGCGTAGGGGCGATGAGCAGGGGTTCATGCGTCACTGACGAAGGATCGGCAAGCAGCCGCTCCATCAGCAGCGCGCTTTCGTAGCCAATTTGTTCCCAGGGGATTTCGATGCTGGAGAGTGGTGGATACGTCATGCCACAGACGTGGGTATCGTTGTTTGCACCTACGATTGCCACTTGCTCGGGAATGCGAATCGAATGTGCCCGGCAGGTTTCCGCAAGCAGACGACCCGAGGGGTCATGAGCCGCAAAAATGCCAATAGGCTTGGGAAGGGACTTCAGCCAGCGCACCAGTTCCGGCTCGGCCTCGTGCCAGTGCTCAATGTACTTGCGAACGAAGCTGCCACGCTGGAAGTAGGTGAAGCAGTCAAATCCCGATTCCTCTACACGCCCGCGAAACGCACGTTCACGTTGGTGTCCGTAGTCTGTGGTTTCCCCGAGAAACGCAAACTGGTGCAGGCCCAGGCTCAACAGGTGGGCAGCAGCCAACTCCCCGACCCGCGCATCGTTCACATCCACGCTGGGCACCGCCAACCCGTCTGCCTCACCCACGGTTACCACACTGGGAAGACCGATCTTCAGTAATTGTTCGGTGATGAAAGGCTGCCACTCCAGGATCAGTCCGACGGGTTTCCACTGCTGGATCAGGGACTTGATCTCCCCAATCGGACGATTGAAGTCCACCATCCAGTAGTCTCGGCCCGACGATGCCACGCGGTGGATGCCCGGAATCAGTCGATAGGAATTGATGTCCGACAGAATCAGCGCCACCCGTTTGGAACTCGTCATGCGCATTTTTACCCTATTTTGGCGCATATCCGCAAATTTATTTCGCATAATGCGGTTTTTTTCGAGCAAGTTCTCGGCTATAGTCCTGCTTAAGCGTTGGATTGACGGTCCTGAAACTGATCAGGCTGCAGTCCATCCCCCGCAATCCAATCAAATCCGTTACCACCATGGCAGATTCCTACTTCCCAGACGTTCCCAAGATCCAGTATGAGGGTCCTGGCAGCAAAAACCCGTTTGCCTTCAAGCACTACAACCCCGACGAACTGGTCGAGGGCAAGTCCATGAAGGATCACCTGCGCTTTGCCGCGCCCTACTGGCACGTCATGCGCAATGTGCTGCTCGATCCGTTCGGTGAGGGCACAGCCGTCATGCCCTGGGATGACAAGAGCAATTCCATCGACAATGCACTCAAGCGTGTCGACGTCTTCTTTGAGTTCCTCGATAAGATTGGAATCGATTTTTACGCTTTCCACGACCGTGACATCGCTCCGGACCTCGACGACCTCGCAGCCTCGAACGCCGCGCTCGACAAGGTCGTGGAGAAGTTGGGTGTGATGCAGAAAGCAACTGGCAAGCAGTTGCTCTGGGGAACTGCCTGTCTGTTCAGCCATCGCCGCTACGCACAGGGTGGAGCCACCACTCCGAACGCCAATGTGTATGCCTATGCGGCCGCGCAGGTGAAGGCAGCCATGGATGCCACCCACAAGCTGAATGGTCTCGGCTATACCTTCTGGGGAGGTCGCGAGGGCTACGCAACGCTCTGGAACACCGACATGAAGCGCGAACTCGACCACTTGGCAAAATTCCTGCACATGGCGGTCGAATACAAGCAGAAGATTGGATTCAAGGGACAGTTCTACATCGAACCCAAGCCGCGCGAACCCAGTACGCACCAATACGACAGCGATGCAGCTGCCTGTCTCAATTTCCTTCGCGAATACGGCCTGATGGATCATTTCAAGCTGAACCTCGAGACCAACCATGCCACTCTCGCGGGTCACTCGATGTTCCATGAAATGACGGTTGCTGCCAACGCCAATGCGCTCGGCAGTGTGGACGCCAATCGCGGTGATGAGTTGATCGGTTGGGATACCGACCAGTTCCCAACCAACATCTACACCAACGTGGAAGTCATGCTCGTCATTCTCGGCATGGGGGGTCTGACCACCGGTGGTCTCAACTTCGACGCCAAGCGTCGTCGCGAGTCCCACGATCCGGTTGATCTGTTCCACGCCCACATCGGTGGTATGGATGCTTTTGCCCGCGGACTCAAAATCGCCGCTGCCATTCGCAAGGATGGTCGTATCGGCGATATCGTGAAGAGCCGCTACGCCTCGTTCGACAGTGGCATCGGTGCCACCGTCGAATCCGGTGAAGCGACACTGGAGTCCCTCTCGGCCTACGCGCTCAAGAATGGAGAACCGCAGTTGGCCAGTGGTCGCCAGGAACTCGTTGAAAACATCATCAACGAATACCTCTGATCGCCATGGCACTGACGATTGGCATTGATATCGGAACATCCTCCACCAAAGCGGTGGTATCGGATGCGTCCGGCAAGATCCTCTTTGCAGGTGGCCCCACCTATGATTTCGAGACTCCGAAGCCCCTCTGGGCCGAGAATGATCCGAAGCGCTGGTGGGATGCCACGCTGGAGTGCCTGCGCCTGATCGCCGAAAAAATCGATGTTTCTGAGGTCGTCGGTATCGGTCTGACCGGACAGATGCACGGCCTGGTGTTGCTTGACGCAAACGGATCGGTGCTGCGCCCGGCGATTCAGTGGAATGACCAGCGCACCGCCGCACAATGCGCCGAGTTGACGGAGAAGGTTGGGTTTGAACAAGTGATTCAAATCACCGGTAATCCCATCCTTACGGGATTCACCGCCCCCAAGATCCTCTGGGTTCAACAACACGAACCCGAGATCTGGGCCAAGGTTTCAAAAATACTGCTTCCCAAGGACTACATCCGCTTCATGCTCGGCGGGGTGTTTGCGACCGACGTTTCCGATGCATCCGGCATGTCGCTGCTCGATGTGGGTGCCCGGGACTGGTCAACCGTGATGCTGGAAGCCTGCGGTGTAAAACCAGAGATGATGGCGGAGGTTTATGAATCGCCCGAGGTTACCTGCACCCTCAAGGACGAGCTGGCTGAACGCTACGGTTTCCCAAAGGGTATTCCCATTGTGGCGGGTGCCGGAGACCAGGCGGCGGGAGCTGTCGGTTCGGGCGTGGTCACCAAGGGTGCCGTTGCCTGCTCGCTCGGCACCAGCGGTGTCGTGTTTGCCCAGGCCGAGGCCTTTGAACCCGAACCACAGGGACGTTTGCATGCGTTTTGTGCTGCGGTACCGGGAACCTGGCACTACATGGGGGTTCAGCTCTCCTGTGCGGGTTCCTACCAATGGTTTTTTGACAACCTTGCCTTTGGAGCCACGTTCAAGGATCTTGATGTCGAAGCCAGGGAAATTCCCGCAGGTAGCGAGGGGTTGTTCTTCCTTCCCTATCTGACCGGTGAGCGCATGCCGCATCCCGATCCTCAAGCGCGTGGTGCCTTCATTGGCCTGACCCTGCGCCACGGACGCGGGCACATGGCGCGCGCGGTACTCGAGGGTGTGACGCTTGGTCTGCGCCAGGGACTCGACATGATGAAAGACTTGGGTATTGAAACGCGCAAGGTCATTGTCAGTGGAGGTGGAGCCAAATCACCGCTCTGGAAGCAGATACTCGCCGATGTGTTTCAAAGTCGCATCGTTACGGTAAATGCTGCTGAGGGGGGTGCATTCGGATCTGCCATTCTCGCGATGGTGGGTGCGGGGGTCTATCCGTCCGTCGAAGCCGCCTGTTCTGCCGTCATCGAAGAAACAGGTTCGCTCGAACCGGATCACGATACCGCAGCGAAATACAACGCAACACTCGAAGTTTACCAGAAGCTCTACCCGGCGCTTCAACCGATTTTTCCGACCATTATGGAGTAAGTATATGTCGTAGAATCTTGTTTCGATGGGTAAGGGGGAGAAATACTCATCGAAACACTGAAGCCCTTCATTCGCTTGCGGATGAGGGGCTTCTTCGTTTTCGGGAATCGGGAAATGCAAAAGTTGCATCCGTTGCTCATTCCAGTATCACCAAAGGAACCACCCATAGCGGCTGAGGCTCCGAAAAATGAATATTACGGGGGTGCAGCTTCTTTTGCGCGATGTCAGCGGGTGTGCGAACTCGAACTGTCGAAAGCTTCCGGTTGCCTTTTTCACAGTAAATCCGTTGCATGGAGTTTCACTCAAGCACCCGAACTTCGGGTCTTCAATGTTGAGTCCAAACCACCATGCATACCCATTCCCATTCTACCGTTGATTCCTGGATGTCTGCGCTGACGCTCGAGGAAAAAGTCCACCTCGTCATCGGCATGGGCATGATTTTCCCTGAGGGTGTGGACGTGAGTGCCATTGCCGACGCGGGCATCCAGGAAATCCTTGACGGTCTTCCTGAACCCGTCGAAGGGCACGACGCAAATCCGGTTCCCGGTCAGGCCGGAACAACCTTCCCGGTGCCGCGTCTGGGCATTCGTGCGATGGTGCTTGCCGATGGCCCGGCCGGGCTGCGCATCGAACCCACGCGTAAGGGTACATCCACAACGTTTTATGCCACTGCCTTTCCGATCGCCACTGCGCTGGCTTCGAGTTGGAACCGGAATCTCTTGCATGCAGTCGGCGAAGCCATCGGCGCCGAAACCCACGACTACGGGGTCGATATCATCCTCATGCCCGCGCTCAACCTGCACCGCAACCCGCTCTGTGGTCGCAATTTTGAATACTTCTCAGAGGATCCACTTTTGTCGGGTCAAATGGCCGCTGCAATGGTGCAGGGGGTTCAGTCGCGAGCAGTGGGAACCTCCGTCAAACACTTCGCCGCCAATAATCAGGAAACCCACCGCACCACGATCAATGCCGTGGTCAGCGAGCGCACCCTTCGCGAGCTCTACCTGCGTGGATTCGAAATTGCGATCCAGGAGGGAAAGCCGTGGACCGTCATGAGTTCCTACAACCGGCTCAATGGCACCTACACGTCAGAGAGTCGCGCCTTGCTCACCACTATTCTGCGTGAGCAGTGGGGGTATGAGGGAGTGGTGATGACCGACTGGTTTGCGGGTTCAAATCTGGTTGCGCAGCTTCGCGCGGGCAACGATCTACTCATGCCCGGCACCCAGAAACAGCGTAATGAACTCAAGCAGGCCTTAGCAGAAGGGCGGATGCAGGAATCTGAACTCGATACCAATGTGCGCCGCATCCTGGAATTGCTGCTTCGCACCCCCAGTCAGCAGGAGCATCAAGCAAGCAATCGTCCCGATCTCAAGGCGCATGCCCAGATTTCCCGCAATGCCGCAGCGGAGGGCATGGTGCTGCTTCAGAACGCAGAAACCACACTCCCACTTCCCGCAAATGCGCAGGTCGCACTTTTCGGCAACGCCTCCTATGCCCTCATCACGGGTGGAACTGGCAGCGGTGATGTCAACGAAGCCTATTCCATCGCTCTGGACGAGGGTCTGAGGGCCGCCGGATTCCACCTCGATGCGACGTTGTTGCATCACATGACTGAATTTCTCAAACAGGCACGCGAGGCTCAACCCAAGTCCAGCAATCCATTCTTCCTTCCCCCTGCGATTCCCGAGCACGATCTATCGGAAGAGCTGATCCTGGCCGCCGCTGAAGCGAACGATTTCGCAATCGTGACGCTCGGACGCAACTCAGGGGAATTCGAAGATCGCAAGCTCGATGATGACTTTCACCTGTCGGCAGCGGAGCGAAAGTTGCTCAATCAGGTCAGCGCCGCATTTCGCAAGCGGGGAAAACGCATCATCGTGGTGCTCAACATTGGCGGTGTCATTGAAACCGCAAGCTGGTGCGACCTCGCCGATGCCATCCTGATCGCCTGGCAACCGGGCCAGGAGGGCGGACATGCGATAACGGATGTGCTATCGGGGCGCGTGAATCCATCGGGAAAGTTGCCCATGACCTTTCCCCTGCACTACGAAGATGCACCATCAGCCGCAAATTTCCCTGGGTTACCTGCAGACAATCCGAAGGAAGTCTGCTACGAAGAGGGACTGTATCTGGGATACCGTTACTTCACGAGTTTTCAGCAGCCCGTTGCGTTTCCCTTTGGACACGGGCTGAGTTACACGACCTTCTCACTGACTGATGCACAACTCAGCGGTCCCGATGAAAAGGGTACGGTCAAGGTGCAGGTCCGTGTGCAAAACAATGGCAGCGTTGCGGGAAAACAGGTCGTGCAGCTCTACCTAAGCGCACCCCAAACCAGACTCGAAAAACCAAAGATGGAACTCAAGGGCTTCGCCAAATCCCGATTGCTGCAACCGGGCGAAGGCGAAATGCTCAGCTTCATTCTCGATGCGCGCGCGCTCGCGTCCTACGACACGGATGCAGAAGCATGGGTCGCTGATGCCGGTGCCTATACGGTCCACCTCGCTACCAGCTCAGTGGACCCTCAACTTCAACTGCAATTCCACCTGGATGCGTCACTGCACGCCAACCACCAACCTGCTTGCCTGTCCCCAAACCGTCAGTTGACCGAACTTCGGCGCCAAAGGTAGTTCCCTCAGAATCTATCCATGGATCATCGGGGAATGCAACCCTGGGACTGCCTGCGATAGTCACGCGGAGCCTTTCCGCTCCATCGTTTGAAAGCCGCTGAGAAACTGTACATCGAAGCAAAACCCACGCTTTGTGCAATGGTTTCCAGATTGTGATCCGTTGCCTGCAATAAGGTGCTGGCACGCTGGAGACGAAGATGCGTAAGATGCTCAATGGGGCTGTGCTGGAAGGAAAGTTGACACAGTCTTCGAAAGTGCTCTGGACACACACACGCAAGACTTGACAGCTCTGGAACAGTCCACGGGTGGGCCAGACGCGCCTGCACCTGCATCCACACTCTGCTCATGCGATCTTCCACAGTATTCAGTCCAACCATGCGGCGAGTATGCAAGTCCAGCAACTGAACCCATGCCCTCATCGCTTCAGGTTCGGCCGCACCCGAAGCCTCCTGCAGCAGAGACCATATCAGCGAAGAAAACACGGTCACATCCGAAGCGATCATTGCAGAGCCTTGACCCGGAAGAACTGAAGATGACATTCGGTCCGAATAGAACACCCACGCAATTGTCCAAGACTGCCCCTGAACAGCCTCAAATCCATGGTGACATCCTACCGGACCCAGTAACACCTGTCCCGGCACGAATGCCTTTCGCTCACCATCGATCCATGCACTCCCCCGACCTTTTACACACGCCACAATATGACTGTGCACAGACTTGGGTCGGATCATGCAATAGGGTGCCGACAGTTCGCTGAACCCTATCCATCGAAACCGTCCTTCCTTCAAAATCGGAAAGTGTTCTACATCAAGTTCGTTTTGACGACAGTCCGGACCAATTATGTGGGTTTCGCTTAAGTTTTGGTTGAGCACAAACATTCACAAAAGAGAAGAGATCTGCTTTAATCAACTCACTTTGTTCTTTTGATTATCACAATCCCAAACAGGACCCTTCCATGAAAATCCATCCATTCCATTACATGATGCTTTGTCTTGCATGTGTGTTTACTTTAAATGGTCAGGCCATTCAAAGTCACAGCGCAAAGACAGATCCTGGTCCGCAGCAGTTAACCATCAGACCTTCACTTCCCCAGCCAGAACTGCATCTCCCCGCACCAGAAACCGTTCGTTTGCTCCCGGGACTCTTTCAGGAGCGAAGAAACCTGAATAAGCAATACCTCCAACGCCTCTCCACGCGCAATCTGTTGCAGAATCACTTGCTC
Organism: Puniceicoccaceae bacterium; assembly: GCA_040224245.1. Classification (NCBI taxonomy): domain Bacteria; kingdom Pseudomonadati; phylum Verrucomicrobiota; class Opitutia; order Puniceicoccales; family Puniceicoccaceae; species Puniceicoccaceae bacterium. The sequence continues at coordinate 10,333 of JBEGIR010000078.1, forward strand.
GAAGCGGGTGTGCGTATCGATGATGCGAGCGAGCAACTTCACCAGGGATGGGAGTCCCCCCACTATCAGTTGCGAGGGCATTTCGCTGGACATTGGCTCTCCTCGGCAGCTCGAATCGCAGCTGCAGACAGTGACGATATCCTTCGGGCCAGAGTCGCTGAGGTCGTTCGGTCACTGAATCATTGCCAGTCCCTTAATGGAGGTCAGTGGGTGGGTTCCATTCCGGAAAAATACTTCCACATGCTGGAATCGGGACAGCCTGTCTGGTCACCCCAGTACACGCTTCACAAAACCCTTATGGGTCTTCTCGATAGCCATCGATACCTTCAAACCCCACAAGCACTTGAAACCCTGAAAAATGGAGCAAATTGGTTCATAAACTGGTCTGATGGACTCATACAGCGCGGACGGGGTGAGGTCGTCTACAGTGGTGAATGTGCAGGTATGTTGGAACTTTGGGTGGATCTGTATGTTCAAACCGGGGACTCGCGTTATCTAGCACTTGCATCTCGCTATGCAATGCCAGACCTTTTTGCCTCCCTGCTCGATGGAATCGATTCACTCAGCAATGACCATACCAACGCAAGCATTCCCTGGATCCACGGTGCTGCCCGTCTTTATGAAATCACTGGGGATGCCACCTATCGCCAGATCGTGGAAACATTCTGGGAAAAAGCGGTCGTTCATCGAGGCATGTTTGCGACAACGGGCAACAACGCTGGAGAATTCTGGATTCCTCCCCAGCAATTTGCACGCTTTCTGGGTAGCCGCACTCAAGAGCACTGCACGGTCTACAACATGATTAGGGTGGCATCTTATCTGCTCAACTGGACAGGTGAAAGCCAATACGCAGACTACATCGAACGGGCCATTTATAACGGAATTCTCGCCCAGCAACATCCAACGACGGGGATGGTCGCCTATTTCCTGCCAACTGAACCAGGTGCCCACAAGGAATGGGGTTCTGAAACTCACGACTTTTGGTGCTGTCATGGAACTTTGGTTCAAGCACACGCCATGACAGAATCATGGATCTGGGGGGTAGCGGCAAATGGACTGGCGTTGCACCAATTCATTCCGTCTCATGCAATACTCGAGGTGAATGGGCAATCGGTAGAACTGGAGGTTTCGCTGGATCCAAGTGCAGACCAGAGCAACTTTGTTCAGCCGGACTCAACCAGTCGCTGGGTCGTACGAGTTGCCATCAGGACCTCTTCTCAACAGCCATGGACACTGAGCATCCGCCAACCGGAGTGGGCCATTGAACCCGGACGTATCGAAATCGATGGTGTCCACCAACCCACCCTCCAGACATCCAGGGGATATCTGGAGGTTGAAATTCATCCTGACACGCAGTTTGTCCAAGTTTCGTTTCCGAAGGAATTGAGACGGGAATCACTACCCGGAGATCAAAAACGATTCGCACTACTTGATGGCCCCATTGTGCTTGCCGCATTGTCCAAAACCGAACCAATTCTCGAAACGAACTTCACCGAAGTAACACCACAATACGAACACCTCTACGTCAGTGGTCGCGACTGGGAATGCGGCCACTATCTGCTACAGACTTCCTCTGGAACCCTTCCTCTCATTCCGCTATACGAAGTCACCGACGAGACTTATTCCGTGTATATGCGTCAATCACATCGAGAATAGGGACCCGATCCGGGGTCCCTGTTCGCGTCTTGCAGCATCAGCGTTACTTCACCGGACTCAAGCGATAGAGGCCAGCGGCGTGTTGCTGTAATTTGCGACTGAAGGAACCGTCAAATTCCCCGAGATCTTCACGCGCCCAAAGGTCGCGCACGGCAACCTGATCGGGTAATCCAATTGCGGAAAAGTTCACGGTCAGTTCGCTGGTTTCTCCCACTTCCTCAAATTCCTGTTCCGCAAGCACTGCAAAGATAACCGACCCGGTAGAGGTCATGACTCCGCGCGTGGTGAAGGTCTCAAACTCGTGCCCCTCAGGGAGGTCATAAACAATCTTGGACTCTGCATGTGTGCCAATGCCAGTGGCAGGTTTGCCATCCACTTGTAACGGTTGGCCATCGCAGGCGCGATCAACTCCCACCTCGCCCCAGCCCGACTGGGCGACGGTCCACTGCAATTCGGTCAGCGGTATGGAACCCGCCGGTCCGTGCAGCACCGGATTCTGCCACACGGCGTGATCCCACCCAGCTCCGTCACCGCCATCGTTGGCAAACAAGACGAGTCGTGTTGCACCCTTGACCGACACTTCGATTTCCTGGGATTTTCCGACCCCCGAGATCACAGGGCTGGCATACTGCGCATCTTCAAAACGTGCACTGTCACCCATGCTCTGCGCGTTGAAAAGGGCCAGGTATTTGTCGTTGGAACCGGGGACATCCGCCACCCAGGCGATACGATTGTTGTCGCGGTAGAGCTGGCGATTGTTCGTACTATGCTGGTTGACCTTGAGCATCTCAGGGTTCGTCAGCAGCTCCAGGGTCAACGCGTCAAGCCGCGTCATGTCGCCCCCAAAAATCAGAGGGGACCGTGCAATCGCCCACAGCGTCATCAGGGTGAATTGCTCGTTCTCCGTCAGCATCGTGGGCCGGTCAAAATCAATGATGCCGAGCGGGATCATGTCTGCATCAGGCCAGGCACCGGGCCGGCGATAGAGCGTCCAGGTGTCGAGGCGTTCAAACATCGCATGCAACAGTCCCCAGCGATCCCAGAAGTCGTCAGTGATGCGCCAGAGGTTGGCGTGATTCATGACGTGCTCCCCTTTCTCAATCGGGGTGGCCCCGGGTGACAGACTCAGCACGATGGGGCGACCACAATTGTCAATGGCCTTGCGGATGGCCTCAATCTCGGCCTGTTGCACCGCATCGTAAGGACGCGCGATGTCATCCACCTTGATGTAGTCCACCCCCCAGGAAGCATAGAGTTGAAAGAGAGAATCGTAATAGGCCTGACCGCCGGGCTGGCTGACATCCACGCCGACCATGTCGGGATTCCAGGGGCAGATGGATTCCGGAATCGCTATGTCGCGGGCACGCAGATCGGTGCCGTAGATTGGCAGATTCTGCTCCACGGCCTGCTTGGGGATACCGCGCATGATGTGAATGCCAAAGCGCAGACCCTTTGAATGCACGTAGTCGGCCAGTGGCTTGAATCCGCGCCCGTCCGCTGCAGATGGGAATTTTTTAAGCCCAGGAGTCAAGCGTCCGTAGTCGTCCATGGTCAACACAGCATCGGGATTGTAGAAATGTCCCGTCGATTCCGGTTCATACCACTGAATATCTACCGTGAAAATGTCATACCCTGCCGGCAACAGGTGTTCTGCCATCGCATCAGCCTGCTCCCTCGCCTGCTGCTCCGTCACGGTGGTGCCAAAGATATCCCAGCTGTTCCAGCCCATGGGTGGAGTGCTGGCAAGCTCCCAGTGTGCCGGTTTTTCTCCGGCGGATAACGAAGAAAGCAGCGAAAGCACTGTGAAAACCAGCGCCGTGCGAAGAGATCGGGGTAAATGTGTCTGCATCCCCCCACAATAAGGCGACCCCGTTTGCCCGAAAACAGGGAATCAGGTTTTCTGTTCAGTAACGACTCGCCCGGCCATAAGGTCCGGGTCGCGAGTCAAAAACTGACCAGCGTAACCGAAAGCCCACCGGAATCGATTGACGGGGTCGCTACCCCACCAACATCAACCCCTGGGAGTATCGCTGCTCGATCCGATCCTGCAAATGGTGCCTTGCTGGCCCCCTCACCGCGCTTTCAGGTGGATCGCAAATCCGCCGCCTTTTTTCATCGTGAGGCCAATGGTACTCTCGGTGGACACCTCAAGCGTGTCGTGCTGATAATCAGTTGCGAGACGGTTGGCGTTGAGGCCATCCTTCAGGATCGAAGCTTCATAGCTTCCGTCTGCAAAGCGCGACAAGTCGATGCGGATGTCGCGCTCATCCCAGTTATTCAAGCCGCCAACATACCAGTCGTCACCCTTGCGTCGGGCCACAATGACATACTGCCCAATGGCTCCGTCGAGCACAACGGTTTCATCCCAGGTCACCGGAACCGTGGAGAGAAATTTCAGGATATCCGGATATTTCTCATACGCAGTCGGGGCATCACACATCATCTGCAGCGGTGCAAAATACACCACAAACATGCCGAGCTGGTGGGCGCGCGTGCCCTGGCTCATGGTCATCTCATTGCTGGTCAGAAATGCTCCTTCCGTGCTGTTGCGCATGGCACCAGGGGTATAATCGAGCGGACCTGCCGTCATGCGGGTGAAGGCAATATCCACGTTGTGTCCAGGCGGTACTCCTTCGGAAAACTTGTTATACTCGTTGCCGCGCACCGCTTCGTAGTTGACCAGATTTGGATAGGTGCGGTGCAGGCCGGTGGGCTTACTGCAGCCGTGGAAATCCACGAGCAGATTGTGTTTGGCCGCCGCAGCGGTCAATCGCTCGTAGAACTCGATGGCGAGCTGATCATCCCGGTCGATGAAATCCACCTTGACTCCGGCAATGCCCCATTTTTCGAAGAGTGCGAAGGCCTCCTCATACTGGCGGTCCATCGTGTGCCAAACGCCCCAGAGGATCAGGCGCACTCCTTTGGATTTTGCATACGCAGTCAAGTGCTCCATGTCGACCTGGGGTGTCGGTAGCAGCACATCAAACTGATCGGACCAACCCTCGTCCATGATCACGTAAGGAATACCGTTCTCAGCTGCAAAATCGATGTAATACTCATAGGTTTGATTGTTCACCCCAGTCACAAACGGCACGCCTTCGAGGTTCCATGCATTCCACCAGTCCCACGCCACCATTCCGGGCTGGATCCAGTCGGTCTCCATTGTTGCCGGACGGGCCAGTTTGTAAACCAGATCGCTATCCACCAGTTCCGTCTGCTTGCGTGCGATCTGCAGGGCGCGCCAGGGGAACAGGCGATTCCCTTCGGTCTTCGCGATGTAGTCCGCACGCTCCGTCACTATCAAACTGAACGTGCCCCACCCGCCCGGTTCCCACGCCAATGGGTACTTTGCAAAACTGCCGTTGAGGTAGTTGCGATTGTGGATGCCTTTCTTGGTCAGATACATGCCGGGATAGGAAAATACATCGGATTCCAGCACAGACAGCCAAACACTGCCCTCTTCAATCACGGACGGAAGGGAAATGAGGTTGCCGGGCGCGACTTCACTGATCATTTGTCGCGAATAAAACATTTCGTAGGAGGTTGTGTAGGAATCAACCTCATGGTTGATCATGCGCTTGTCCTCGAAAAACCGGTACTCCACTTCCTCGTCATACACGATCAGTTCACCAGCTTTGTCCGAGCGGAAGCGATAGGCGACCGCATCGTCATAGGCCCGGAAGATGACGCTATACCCACCTTCAAAGCGCAGAGTCAGCTCACGATAGTGATCGCGTACTTCACTCCGATTTCCCCAAACAGTCTGGATCACCTGATCCACCTCTTCAGTGGACTGGCTGCGCAAAACCGGAGTCTTGCCAAACTCACCCTGACTGGTGGACATGGACAACGGGGAGTACCACATGACTTCACGTCCATCCACTGTGATGTTGTAGTAGAGGCGATCCGTGGTTCGCACGCCAATAACGACGGAACCGTCCGGCGAGGCGACCTGATAGGACGCGGGGGAAGCCTGCAGCGCAGAAACGAGCGCGAGCGAGACAAGGGTAAGATAGGTTTTCATGTGCATCGTTTGGGGTTAAAGCCAACCAAATCCAAGGAAATGGATTTCAGCTCGGGCAAAGTGGGTGAGCATTCCTGTGAACCACCGACAGATTCGAAAATGGTGAATAAAGCATCGGTTCATCAGCATTGGGACAGGAAGTAACGGGGATTCCACTAAAACAAATTTCACCCTCACTGGGAAGCCTCGACGCGGTGAAATCTTCGAGAAACATCAGGGGCACACCTTCCGAAATGCTTCTGGGGAAGCGGCAGAATCCAGCATTTTACTTTGGTAGGATTGCAGAGTTGGATTGTCTCAAGAAAACCACGTTTTCAAACCACACCACTCCCACATCCATTGCCATGCAACACCCCTTCTCCCGTATCAGGTTTTCCACGCTCTGCTTGCTGCTGACCTGCGTGAGTCCCATTGCCGCGCTGTTCGCCAGCCTGCCTGCTTCAGTGGAGCACTCCCCAAAGAGCGAACCCTCGGACGCTACTGACGTTGAGAGGTGGTTTCCCTTCCAGCCTCCGGCGCACTTTGATCCAGCCCGCATCGGCATGAACGACTGGTTTGAGACTCCATCGGGCAGCCGAGGATTTGTGCAGATTGACGGAAACAACCTGCGCTTCGAGGATGGCACACCCGTCAAGTTCTGGGGGACCAATCTCAACGAAAGCAGTCCTTTCGCCGGTGCAGAGATGTTCGAACACTGGATTGCGCAGTTCCGGAAATACGGCATCAACGCGGTGCGCTTCCACAAGTTCACCTGGGACGCATCAGACGGGCATATGTCCACTGTGATCACAACTGAGAACTGGGAAAACTTTGATGCCTTCACCCATCGCCTGAAAGAGGAGGGCATCTACCACGGGTGGTCGCACATCTATGGGCACCGGGTGCGACCGGGCGACCGCGGGAAACTCGTTGCCTATGAAGAGATTGCCAACCTCAACTACCCCTGGCAGCACTTGAGCGGCTCCACTTCGGCCCTGGTTAACTTCGCTCCCGACCTGCAGGATCTCAGCATTGAGCTGACCGTGCACATGCTCAATCACCGCAACCCGCACACAGGTCTGCGCTACGCCGACGACCCATCGCTCGCGTTCATCGAGTTTCAGAACGAGGACAACATCTTCTGGGGTGCGATCCTGGAGGCTCTGAATCAGACCCCCACTTATCGTGCCATGCTCTGCGAGCAGTTCAGCGACTGGCTGATCGCAAAGTACGGCAGCGACGAAGCACTGATCTCGCACTGGGGACGGGAAAACCTGCCTGAGGCTGAGAGCCTTGCGATGCGAAATGTATTCCCCCACGCAGGACACAGTGGTTTTGAACAGGAATACCAACAGGCCCATGTCGAAGGCCGCCGGGTGAAGGCACATTTTCTCGACAAGATGCAATTCCTTTACGAAGCCCAGGTGGCATTCTACCAACGCTTCACCGAGGCCGTTCGCGCCACTGGCTACAAGGGTGTGCTTGTGGGTTCCTGTTGGCAGGCCGGCGCAGGGCTGGCGCATTTCTACAACCTGCACGCCGACGCGCAGGTGGGCATGATCGACCGGCACAACTACTTTGGCGGAGGCACCGGACACCTGCTCACTCCGGGCAAAGTGAGGCACCACTCCATGCTCTCCCGTCCGGGCATTGGTCTGCTGAGTGCCGGCATGCAGCAGGTTGAAGGTCTGCCCTTTGCACTCTCGGAGTGGATGAGTCTGCTACCCAACGAATGGATCGCCGAGGGTCCCGCCATCATTGCCGCCTATGGCATGGGTCTGCAGGGCTGGGATGCTTCCTTTCATTTTGGCACCGACCTTACGAACTTTTCGCAGACGGTACAGAGCCGCACCGTATATAACGTCACCTCTCCCACACAGATGGGGCTCTACCCCGCGCTGGCCCGCATGGTCCTGCGCGGTGATGTGAGGGAGGCGGATGTAATCTCCCGCCGCAAGGTGCATGTTCCCAGCCTTGCCCAAGGCGCGCTCGGATTTCACGAAACCATCGAACAGGGCTACGACAACAAGTTTATCACGGGCGACATCCCTGCGGAGGCGCTCGCACGCGGTCGACTGGTGGTGGAGTTTGTTGATGCTCCCGAACTCACCGAACCGCTCTCCCTGAATGCACTCACCCAGGGAAAGGATCGGCGCATCGATTCCAGCACCGGAGAGTTGAGTTGGGACTATCGTGACAAGGGTTATTTCACGATCGATACTGCTGCCACCCAGGGAGTCGTGGGTCACGCAGCCAATGTTGACCACTTCCTGAGCGACATCACCCTGACCGTTCACACACCCTTTGCGATCACACTGCTCACCGCACGCAGTCCCGAGGGAACTCTGCAAACGGACAGCTCCCTGCTGCTCACCACAATTGCCCGCGCACGCAACACTGGCATGCGCTACAATGAAGACGGCACCGAGCTGCTCAATGTAGGCAGTGCTCCCATCCTGCTCGAGCCAGTCGAACTCACCCTGCAGTTGCCCGAGCGCGCAACTGTTCCCACGGTGCACGTTCTCGACCACGGCGGAACCCGCACGGGTCACACCCTTCCCGTCACCAACAACACCGTTCACATCAACGGCGTCACCACCCACGCGATATACTACGAAATCACGTATTGAGCGGTGCCATGTGACACAACGGCAAGGACCCTGCGAAAGCCGCCGAAGCCAGACCATCCACAAGCGGGATGGAACAAAACGACCTCAACCCAGGCCAAGCGCCTTGCTCAGTTGCCTGTCAGGATCTCGATCAGTTCGACATCGGGCGCTCCGGTGAGCGACGGCAAACCCAGCCATTCGAAGATACCAAAGTCGCCCTTATACTCCCAATTGGCATAGGCGATATCGTTTGCCCGGAACACCGAAATCAAATCCCGGTAATACGCCAAACGGGCTTCTCTCGGCACCGACGGTAAACATCCAAACTCACCACAGTAGAGCTGCAGTCCCAATTCCCGTGCCCGGTCAACGGCAGGTTGGATTTCCTGCTGGATGCGTTCAGGACCCCAGTTGTCGGTAAACTTTTCTTCCATCGGGTGGCGCAGATGTTCGGTCCCCTGTGCCAAGCGGTCAAACGTCTCCTTATCGATGATTGGACCCGGATAGCTCACCGGTCCTGGATAATCCTGAATCGGCCCATCAATCCAGCTTGCCGTGTGGTGTGTAAAAAGCAGGGGTTCGTAGGTGTGGAAACTCAGGATGATGTTTTCATCATTTTCAGGGACAAAAAGCACTGGCAAAAACTGAGGGATCTGCCACATGTTTCCACCAAAAATCAACACGCGCTCGGGTTCTACGGAGCGGATGAACTCGGTCGATTTTGCAATGAGTTTGTTCCAGTCCTCCGGGTCTTCTGCCGTGGGTTCGTTCATGATCTCGTAAGCGAGGAAATCCACCGGATAGGCACGCAAGTGTTCGGAAAGCTGCCGCCAGAGATCGATAAATTTTTCCTGTTCAGCAGGATCCGTCCAGAGCGTATTGCCACCTTCTTTTGCTTCCCCGGCATTGAAGTGGTGCGCGCGCACTGTGTGAAGGTCGATGATGACCCTGAGTCCTTCACGCTCACACCAGCCCAATGCGGTTTTCATCAATTCAAACGCTTCGGGATTCTGGTTGCCCTCCTCATCCCACAATTCCTTCTCATCAATCGGCAATCGCACATGGTCAAACCCGAGGTGCGCGATATAGTGGATGTCGTTCGACGTAATCCATTCCTCCCTGGGTGCCCACCCAAAATCCTGGGAAAGCCAGTGGCTGAGGTTGACTCCTTTGTCGATGATGAACCCTGATGGGTTCCGAATCTGCTTTGCATGCGCTGCAAAGGTCATGACTGTGATCATGGAACAAATCGCGATCGCAATTTTTGGAAACAGTTTTGTGTGAATTTTCATGGGGCAATCGGTTAGGGATTCTATTCCGAATACTTGAACTGTTAACGGTAACCCATCCCCACCGCAGTCGCCCGTCCGATTTCACCATTACATAATAATGACACCCCAAAGTGTCGATGCCAAGGTGTGCTTCCCGCTTGGAAAGCAAGTGATTCGTATGCGACATTTTTTGCGCTCTCCAAATGGATGATGCTGCCCAAAGACAGAGTCCAAAACTAAGCACGCCCTCGGAAAAAAATCACCATCAGATCAACCCATGTTCTCTCTTAGAATTGAGGTCTAGCCCGCATTTCTCATGAAGGTATTTGATGTATCGATTGTTGGTAGCGGATTGCCTGGATTCCGCGATTTGCAGTGTATTGATACTCTTTACCGTGTGCATTGCTGGATAATGTCGACATTTCCCCCTTTCCCCCATC
>JBEGIR010000079.1 GCA_040224245.1 Puniceicoccaceae bacterium
AATCCGCTTGATGCAGACGTTCCAATAGGTCACTTTTTTCCATGGTGGTTTCCTTATCTTGTTAGTTTTGCTGCCTCCAAGCTTGGTCGCTTGGGGGCGGGAAACCACCTCAAAGTTTTAACAATTTTGGGGACTCTTCCCGATGAGAATCATACCCTAACCCGGAAACAATTCTGGATGACCATTGATCAGTTGCACATAAGGCTCTCTCAACTCGTCTCAACAGGCATTCAAGATGCCACACAATCCGGCATGAGCTTAACCCCAAAAACTCCAATGGAGGAGTTGACCTCTGAGGATGCTACGATCCTTGACTACATCAAGACCCAGAATGCGCTTTGGATCGATGAAATTTCCAGATTTGATTTGCAGGGTCGCAAAGTTCTGATGTTAGTGGGTGCAAATCATATCAATGAAAATTTGAACCGACAACGCTCACACAACATCAACGAGGTTCTCTCGATCCACTCCGACAACGAGGTTGTTCATTAATCTGGTAGTTTGTAATTTGATCCCATATTTGGAGTTTCGAACACTTCAACTGTTGTTGACCCGTGATCAGAAGGGCAAATCATTATTCATTGCCAGTTTTTCTCTAAGTCGTTTGCTTCGAAAATATTCGGCTCCCCTGTCCAACCTGCTATTCAGGGTATGGAGAACCTCCAAAACGAATCCCCAAAGCCCCGGCTGTTAAGGGTATGAAATCCACGAACCCTGGAGCATTACATTTCCACTCTTGGTTTTCATAAACCCACCATGCGATTCCAATATTCTCGACACTATTGGGCGAATTCTCAACTGTCTTCAGAATCAACCGAATCCACTTATCTTCGTACACCTCCAATCTCAAGAACTCCAATCTCACTAAATCCCATTGATTCTCATATTTCTCACAATAAACAACGTAATCTCCTTTTCGAAAACTTCCCGAAATTCGCGAACTGAAATGATCATAAGTATCAGACCATTTTTTGTTTAGAACACTTTCATAGAATTGCCCAATCCTCAATCCCGCATCCGGAGATAGTGAATGGAACATTCCAAGATTTTCGAAAATTGAGTCTGAGTTGAATTCAATTCCTTCGACCTTGGAATAATCATTCTCAACTTCCGAACAAGAACATAAAAGAACCAGAAATACGATATATTTTTTCACAATTGTTTGAACATCAACCAATTAATCTCCCGAGACAGCCTCTATACTAGTCATGAAGGAGGGCGATCTTTTATCCTCAAAACCACGCTTTTTGCCACTAAATTCCCCTTAAGTCAGTGCCATTCCCGTTTGACCCCTTCGGATTTGTCAAGCAAACTCATTTTGTGAATTTTTGTGCCCCGTCATTCTCTCAGTCGAAGGAAGGATATCCATATTTGAAAATAACATAAATCTTCTCCAACGCATCACAATTCATGTCGTTGTATTTTTCTATCAAATACGAATCACTATCATTCACCCAAATCCCCCATTTGTATTCAGTCAATTGGGGCTTAAGAAGATCGATCATTTCCAACAAATCATTCAGTTTTTTGCACTTCTGAGATTGAGTTCCTGCGTCCAAATAGGCATCGTCATATATTCCAGAAATAGCCATCCATAACAAAAACCCCACATCTTCATCAAGACCACTAACATTAACTTGATAGTTCTCCACTAAAAACTCAATCAAATCCAGACGAACTGAGAATATTGCATTTTCAAAAGCAACCATAGGGTCACCTCCATACTCCAGTAGAAGTATAGCGCAATCGATTCTTCCGAAAGCTACCGCTTTGCCAATTGGCGTTCCAAAATGTGTTTCAAAGTTCGGATCAGCTCCGTTTTCCAACAAATACTCAACCAAATCAATATCCCCCAGACCAGCTGCATGGAAAAGAACCGTCATGCTATTCCATCCTGGCTCATCGATATTATAGCCTGATTCAACAATATCGGCAATGAGCTTCACTCTTTCAGAACTATAAATTACCGGATCAAAACGACTACTACGTCGAACAGACTCATGTGTACATGACACCAGAATCGAAAAAAAAACTGAGATAAATGCAAACACCTTCATGGGCAACTACATTGACAACCAGTGCATGCTACGTTCAATTGACTTCGAATAAAGGCTCCGTTGGAATGTTTGCTTACTGCTCTTGAATACAATTTCGCAAGTGCTTTACACTTTCGAAAATCATCACGAATCAGCCCATTACACGATGCATTCAGATGCCTTGTGAAATTCCTATTGCAACCAGCATGAGCCGTTTTTGCGGCTTGAACATTTGACCCGCAACATTGGCCAGCAAAGCAACGGTCATGAGTTTTGCATGCATTGGTGAAATTGACAATATTCACATTACCTCTTACAATCGGAATGGTTTTCCATCCACTCGAAAAATGGTTACTAGGATTATTGACCCCATATGCTATTTTCATGTACTGTCTTGAAATACCCAAGAAAGACGGCACACTACACCCATTCCACAGCTGACTTGCAGGTATATTCTGCTGAGTGCATCGTAGTTGCCCAGAAGGACAAGCCAATTGACTCCAAGTATTAGCTTTGTGTTTGTTGCCTTTTGACGCAGGCCCACCAACAAGACCCAATATATCTACACTATCAATAGAACTATTTTTAAGAAAAGCTATGTCATTCAGGAGTTCCTGAATAGTATCAATAAAATTAACGCCGAAAGAAGAAAAACTAACAAAATGAGCAGGCACCGCATAAACCATAATATGATGTATCATTTCCCCTATCGGATCTCGATTTGGCCACCTTCCCATCTCGGGTGAATACCACCTGTAAAGGTAGTGATTCAATCCACTTGGAGCGTGGTAGGCTTTGGTGCTGAACTGGAAGGGTTGATCCAAGGTGGCGGTTTGGGCGATGACTTTCCCGAAGGGATCGTATTCGTAGTGGGCTGCGGGTGCATCGGAATCGTCGATCAGGTCGGTCACGTTGCCGTTGCCATCGTAGAAGTAGAAGAAGGTTGCGCCGCTGCTTTCTGTCATGGCCAGCAGACCGCCGACTCCACCGGCCCCCTGCAGGGATTGGGTCAAGTCGAGTCCACGGGTGTAAGAACGCCCAACTGTATGATTCCCATCCAGTTCCTGAATCGGCAATAATTCGTCGTAAACGTAGCGCATCGTTTCGGTCAGAGAACCGGATGCATCTGTGACCCGCATCGCGGGGTCGGAGGATGAGGTCGACTGGAGGTGCCGCATCCTCCCAAGTAAATCAAATTCCCTGCCCACCGCAAGCCGCTTCGCGCTCAAGGGTTTTTTACTCTCTTCCATAAACAGCCTGGGTGTTTGTGGACAGGGTTTTGTGGGAAAACGTTGGTTTCCGACAACTCCGACGCTTCGGGATCTTCCCAAATCCCGCTACAAAAACGGTAAGCCATTCAGCGGAAATGCAAAGCGCCTGGTTGTTTAGTATTCCGACCTCCGTAGCCGGATTCGGGAGAATTCGGACCCACGTTGCAGTGCGAAAACGCGTACCGTTCACCCACGCTGTCCATGTTCTCCCGAATATGGCTACAGGACAAGAACACCTCCGTAGTCCCGACAAGTCGGGATAAGAATTCGGACCCTCGTTGCAGTGACAAACGCGTCCCGGCCACCCGCATTGTCCATGTTCTCCCGAACATGGCTACAGGACAAGATCCCCCCCGTAGTCCCGACAAGTCGGGATAAGAATTCGGACCCACGTTGCAGTGGCAAACACGTCCCGGCCACCCGCATTGTCCATGTTCTCCCGAACATGGCTACAGGACAAGATCACCTCCGTAGCCCCGACAAGTCGGGATAAGAATTCGGACCCACGTTGCAGTGCGATCTGCCTCCTTACTTCTAACTCCTTGCTTCTTACTACTTGCTCCTTGCTACTTGCTCCTTGCTACTGCGCTAGCTCCTTACTCCTGCGGTTACAAACCGCTGATAAACAACCACAGATGCCACAGATTTTGGATGATGCTTCTTCTCCCACGGTCTGTGGTATCCTGAAATTTGCTTCACACCCTACAAGTCGGGTTTGAATGCCGCTGCGCTCTGGAGTGGTTCAAATTCGGCCCCATGCAGACTCGCCAAGGTGAGTTCCACAAAAGGAGATGTTGTGATAAAGGCGCGAGCTGGAAGCTCCCGCTACCTCCATCCTGTCCGCGTTCTTACTCCTAACTCCTTACTCCTGACTACTGACTACTGACTCCTGACTACTGACTCCTGACTCCTGGCTACTGACTCCTTGCTACTGCGATTTTATCGCCGCCCTCGGAACGGAAAGGCAGACAAACGTAAAATGCGCTATCGTTTCAACTTACCCTGTCAGCTGTCAGTAGACAACTTTACAGGCTTTTGTACGGGCTGGTCTCCCTCAATAAAGCCATGCAGCTGGCGGATGCGGGTCGGGTGGCGCATCTTGCGAAGAGCCTTTGCCTCAATCTGACGAATGCGCTCGCGTGTCACCTTGAACTGCTTGCCCACCTCTTCGAGCGTGCGACTGTAGCCATCGGTGAGTCCAAAACGCAGGGAAAGCACACGACGCTCACGCTCATGCAGGCTGTCGAGCACATCGATGATCTTCTCGCGCAGCATGCTGTAGGCAGTCATGTCATAGGGATTTTCAGCCCCCTTGTCCTCAATGAAATCGCCAAAATTGGTGTCATCGCTGTCGCCAACCGGGCTTTGCAGGCTGATCGGCTGCTGGGCCATTTTCATGATGGTCTGCACCTTGTCGATGGGCATTTGCATCTCATTGGCGACCTCTTCCGCAGTCGGCTCGTGTCCGAGTTCCTGCAACAGCAGCTTCTGCACTTGAATCACCTTGTTCAAGGTTTCAATCATGTGAACCGGGATGCGGATCGTGCGCGCCTGATCTGCAATCGAGCGCGTGATCGCCTGGCGAATCCACCAGGTCGCATAGGTCGAAAACTTGTAACCCCGCCGGTATTCGAACTTCTCCACCGCCTTCATCAGGCCCATGTTGCCTTCCTGAATCAGGTCCAGGAACGAAAGCCCACGGTTCGTGTATTTCTTGGCAATTGAAATCACCAGGCGCAAGTTGGCCTCCACCATCTCAGTGCGGGCATTGTGGGCGTCACGCATGCCCTTGCGCACATTTTTGACCACCGATGCAAGCTCCAGTGCGGGCACGCGGTGCTCCGCCTCAATTTCATCGAGGCGCTTTTGCAACGCTTCGACATTGATGGCCTGGTGTTTTTTGGTGATGCCGCGTTCGGCAAGTTTCAGCTGTGACTCGATTTCATCGATTTCCCGTACCACCGGATCGAGATCCGACAGGAATTCTTCGAAAATCTTGAGTTTGAAGCAGAATTTTTTGTGGATCGGGCGGAGGGATTCCTCGAACTTCTGGTAGCGCGTCAGCGAGCGCTTACGGTTCGTCGGATTGTCGTTGTTCCGGGAGTCTACCCACGCACGCTCCATTTTCTCCTGAATATCCGAAGCCTCATCAATCAACTCCGGCAGGCTGCTGAAGTAGGTTTCACGGCTCTCGATCTTCTTGTCGAGCACCACCTGGTCAAAGCGTTCCTCACGCTTCAAGAGCTTGCGCGCCATGTCGATCTGAAATGCATTTGTGATCGCATACTGGAACAGGATATTCTGAGCCTGCTGCTCGGCACGTTCAATGCGCTTGGAGATGGCAACCTCCTCTTCCCGCGTCAGCAGGGGAACCTGCCCCATCTGCTTCAAATACATGCGGACGGGATCATCCAAAATATCCGCCTGCTGGCTGCGGATGCTTTCCTCGTGCTCCAGGTCCTCCTTCTTTTTGCGCAGCGACTCGACCTCACCGGTGTCGAGAATCTTCAGCTCCAGATTGTTGAGAATGGTGATTACGTTCTCAATCTCCTCGGGATTGCTCGCACGCTCACCCAGGGCCTTGTTGATCTCCTTGTAGGTCACATGGCCCTGTTCTTTCGCCAGACGAATCAACGCCCGGACCTTCTCATTCATCTTCTTGCTGCCACGGCGTTTGCGTGGCTTGGAATCATCCTCAGAAACCACATCCGCAACATCCTGGATCTCAGGCACTTCCGGCTCCAACTCAGGCATTTCGGCCTTTTTTACCGGTGATTTTGCTTTGTTGGCTGTCTTGTCACGCGTTGAGGTTTTTTTGGATTTAGGATCAGATTGAGCCATTATAAAAGTCGAGAAAGTGAATTAGTTCGAACTACCTTAAAAAAACCTTCCCTATGTACTCGGAGCGTTTGGAAAGTCAAGGTAAGACGGCAAAAGATTTCTAGCGCTTGTCCCGCTGATTAGCGATGCTTCTCTGCAGCTCCAGCTTCTCCCCCAGCAGAACCGTCAGTTCTTCGTCACTGAAACGTCCCCCTTTACTGAGCTTGCGCTCAATCAGTTGCAAGCGCCGCTTTTGAAAGCGATGCAGCAATGACTGCAGGCAAAGCTCAAACGATTCTTCCGCCTCCGGATCCTGCGATGCGCTCGCAAGCAGGTGATAGAGCAGATTCTGCTCTGCTTCTGTTTCGCACACCAGGTCCGCATCGCGCTCGGGCATCCAATGGGGATCTTCACGCAACTCGGCGCAGATGCGAATCAACAGTCGCCCCTCCACCGATGCCGGATCGAGCATGTCGACTGGATCCGCACTGCGGAGGCGATCCCTGAGTGGGGCATGCTGGATCACCAGGCGCAGCAAATCCGACTCCACCGTGCTCAGTTTGGTATCGGCCCCCGTCGTCACGGCAAGCGCACCCGGTTTTCGCACGGGGTTTCCGTGGTTGCGAACGCGCTGGCGCATCGTCTCAAAATCCGTGCGCAGACTACGCGTTTCGAGTCCCGCCAGGTTCGCCAGTTCCTCAATCATTCCCGTCTGCACCACCTGGGACGGACTCTTCAGGATGATTTCAATACACTGCTGACAGGAGCGCGACAACGCTGCCGGATCCCGGTTTTCCGGATCAAAAAACCGATCCACCAGAAACGGTACCACTGGCGTTGCCTGATCGATCAGCTGTTGAAATGCCTCCCTGCCCTGTTCCCGCAGCAGGCTGTCCGGATCCTCGCCCTGATCCAGGTGTGCAAAGCGAATATCGATACCAGCCGCCAGTGCCATGGGCAAGACACTCAGGGCCGACTTGACGCCCGCAGCATCCCCATCGAGACACATGATGAGGCTGGGACCATAATTCTTCAGTTTGCTCAGCTGCACCTCAGTGATCGCAGTACCCTGCGTGGCCACCACCTGTTCAAATCCCTCGGTCCAGCAACGCACGGCATCGAGCTGACCTTCCACCATCACAAAGGGCGTGTGTTCGTTCACCGCCTTGCGCGCGATGTGGATGCCAAAGAGCAAGGTTCCCTTGTTGAAAAGATCCGTGCCCGGAGAGTTCACATACTTTGCCTCAAACGCCGGGTCATTTGCTGGAGTCTGCGACATTTTGCGACCGGTGAAGGCGATCACCTTGCCCATCAAGTCACAGATCGGAACCATCAGTCGACCCCGAAATCGCGCCATCATGCTGCCCCTGCCGGCCTGCCGCCTCGGAAAGAACAACCCGCTCGCCTCCAGTTCCGCATCGGAGAAGCGCTGCTGGCTCAAAAATCGATAAAACAGCCCACCATCGCCCGGCGCGTAACCAATGCCATAGGTTTCGGCCTGCTCGAGTGTGAAACCACGATCCTCCACCCAGTATTTCCTCACCGCTGCGCCTTCGACAGTTTCGGCATTGAACGCCTGCCGGTAGTAGTGCTGCGCCTGTTCATGGATCATGCGCAGACGCTTCAGGTTGCGCCCCGTTCCCGCTGCAGCTCCTCCACCCTCACGCGTCTCGTATTCGAGCTTGAAGTTGAATCGTTCGGCCAATGCTTCAACCGCTTCCGTAAAACTCAGGTTCTCCTTGACCTGCAGAAACTTGATCGCATCCCCTCCCTGCGAGGTACTGAAGCAATAATAAAGCCCCTTGTCGGGATCCACGTGAAAGGAGGGTGTTTTTTCCTGGGAGAACGGACTCAAACCCTTCCACACCGAACCCGCACGCTGCAGGCTGACATAATCGCCAATCAGCTGGCAGATATCGACGTGATGTTTCAGATTCTGAATGGATTCTCGCTTGATCAATGGAATAGAGCGTTTGTTAACAGAGCGTCAGGGGCTTCCAACCCGCAGGATGCAACCACTGCAATCTGGAGAAAAGCAACCGAGCACCATTTGGCTGCTCCCGTGCATTTGAGTCAATCCCGAGTTGTTCACATCCACAAGTGCCTTCGACCCGGTCTGTCTCGCCTTCCCTGTCCTATTGCACCAGCGTGGACTCCTCCCGAATGGCTGCAAGGTTGGGAGCATCCTCCGGAGCAAGATCAAAGAAACGCCGGTACAACGCAGCTGCATTTGCAGGATCGTTCTGAATACGGGCATAACTGCGCGCCAATGCCAGGACAAAATCGGGGTCGGACGGAAAGCGTTGATACGCCTTGAGCAATTCTTCATGAAACCGCTGCGCATCTCGACTGCGCTGCAGGATGCCCAGGTAATTCAGCACAATCTTCTTGTTCTTCGGATTGATGCGCAGGGCTTCAAGCGCGGCACTCTCGGCGTTCAGATTCTGACCGAAGTCCACATACGCACGGGAGAGGATGAACCAGCCTGAAGGGTTTTCCGGACGCCGGTGAACCGAGTCCCACGCCATGCGGATCGCAGCAGCTGCGTTGCCTTCCGCAAGTGCCTGCTGTGCCTGTATCAGCAGCAGCTCAGCTTCGTTTTCAGGGGCTTCGTATGGTTCCAATTCGGTTTCCTGCAAGCTTGGTTGATGCTCAAGGCCTGCAACATCTTCCGCAGCATCTCCAGGTTCAAGGGGTTCGGAAACGTCACTCTCGGGTGTTCCATTCAAATCAACATCAACCGCATCCGGAGCATGCCCGGGTTCCCCAGGTGGCAAAGCCGCATCCGTTCGAGCGGATTCCACACCCAATGCGGCAAGCTCCGGCTCTGGCAATCCATTCTCTTGCTCAGCCTGCTCCGGTGTTTCATCCGCAACCTCTGGGGAGACGGGTTCCGTCGGCAGGGGTTCCTGCAAATCGGAGGAATCTTCGCTGTCTTCCGGAGCAACATGCGACACAGAGGATTCCTGCTCCTGCCCGTCGGTTTCCAGATCAGTTTCCGCCGGATTCTCTGCGTCATGCTCACGACCCTCTTCTCCGGACTCTTGCAAAGTCGACGCATGCTCTTCCGATTCCCCCTCTTGCACCGCTGCAGTTACCTCCACCGACGGCAGGGTGTCCTGTTGTCGAAGTTCCAGAATCTGCCTCACGGTTTCCTGTAGCTGCTGCACTTCCGCCGTTGCCAGCATGTCCGGAAAAGTCGACGCGATGCGTTTCAGAAACAGATCTGCCACATCCCAATCTGACTGCTCGACACTGGACTTTGCCAAATCCACCAACACCTGTGACTGCACGGATGGCTGCTGCTCCGAAAGCGCCAACGCCTGATTCAGATAATAATCGGCTGACGCAAAATCCTTCAGCCTCAGGTAAAGGCTGCCCAATTTTTGAAAATCACTCGCCTGCTGCGCACCGGGTTCCGTCAGCAGGATACCCCGGGTCAACGCATCCGCAGCGCGTTCATCCGGTTGGATCTGGTGCCGAATCCGCCCCAGTTCCAGCCAGGTTTCGCCATCCTCCGGAAACGATTCGAGGTAGCTGACCAGCCGCTGTGCTGCATCTTCCAGCCGCCCTGCCTGGATCTGCCCTTTCGCCGATGCCTTGAGCAAGTGGCGTTTGTCTGCAGCCAATCGTGCGGCCTTCTGGTAATAGTTTGAGGCGAGCAGGTAGTTTCCATGAACCTCGTAGGCAATCGCCAGGGCCTCAGCAATCTCAGGATGATCCGGATGAGCGTCCTGCAGGGATTCGAGACGATTGATTGCGGAACTCGAGTTTCCCTGCTGAGCCTCAACCACCGCTTCCTTGATGGCATGCTCAAGACGCCGTTCAGCATCGAGGCAACCCCCAAGCATCAGGGCGATGCCGACCATCAGGAACAACACGGGAATAGATGGGTACAATTTCAATCGCGGTGCATTCAAGGTCGCCAGGCTGAGTTGGTAGAAATGGGAAATGGATAGAAGAACGGGAGTTCCCTTAGGCACGACCCCCTTTCGGACTGGGCCATACCAATCCCAATCCATCAATTTTTCAAGCCAAAGATCAACGAGTCACATTCAACACGATGACTGAGCTTGCTGCTTTTTGCAACGCGCCCAGTTTGGGAATGCATGGATGCGACCGGGGCAGCCCCTATTGCGTCTTTCTACAGGCGAGGGATCGTGAGTCCGCCATCCACCATGACGACCTGTCCCGTCGAAAACGGAAATTCCCGCTTCGCCAGCGCTGCCACCGCTTTGCCGATGTCCTCGGGATATCCCCAGCGGGGCTGCACGCAGAGTCCATCCTGAATGAGCTTATCGTATTTTTCCGTGACGCCAGCGGTCATGTCCGTCTTGATCACGCCCGGGCGCACTTCGTATACGGGCAAATCATACTGCCCCAATCGAGCGGCAAAGAGCTGGGAAACCATCGAAAGTCCAGCCTTGGCCATGCAGTATTCTCCGCGATTCACACTCACCACAGTGGATGAGATTGAGGTGATGTTGATGATCATGCCCTCAAATTCCGCGTTGCGTTCCTTTGCCGCGATGAGCCGTTTGGCTGCGGTCTGCGACATGAAGAATCCACCCAACAGATTGGTATCGATGACGTATTCCACACTCTCCGCAGTGGTTTCCAAAATATCCAGGCGCGTCTTGGGTGCGACTCCGGCGTTATTGACCAGCACGTTGAGCTGCGCATAGGCTGCATCAAAGCTCGACCAGATGCGCTCCCGCCCCTCAGGCGATCCGATATCGCCCGCACAATAGGCAACCTTGGCACCCAGCGCACGCAGGCTATCGAGTGCCTCCGCAACCTGTTCTTCGGGTCGAACGCCGTTGATGGCGAGGTCAAATCCCGCCTCAGCCAGCTTTCTGGCGATGCCCAGTCCAATGCCCCGGGAACCTCCGGTGACCAATGCTACTTTTTTCATCAATCTATCCTCCATGTTTGAATGCCTTGATCTGCGCCTGCAGATCCTTGAGTTGAATCTGCGGTTTCACACTTCCTGCCCGCAAATCCAAAAAAAAATGAGGCTGATCCGGCGAATCCAAATCGGGCTGTGTTCGCCTCGATGATCCGCGCCACCCCCAATGTGCGCCTGGTTTTCGCCAGATCAACCTCCAGTGTGTATACCCCATAATATTCCGGATTGCTCTCCGTGAGAGAGGAAATCCGGAGCCTGAATCATGACTCGGATACCGAATCAAAAGAAGCAAAGTGACAGGGATCACGGACGCAGCATAAACACAAAAACTCAGTGGTTTTGCCTTTATCATGAATTTGCTTGTTCAAACCCCAATTTGGTTACAAACCCCGTTTGTCCGTGATCCCTGAAAGTCCCAATACCGCAATTCTCAGGCGAGTTTATCAAGATCGACCCAGGCCCGCTTCTGCCAGGACTCGATGCCCTTTTCCGCCAGCTGAACTCCCTTGGCACCTTCGAGCAGGGTCCAGGGGAAGGGAGTATCGAGCACCACGTGCTTGAGAAACATCTCCCACTGCACCTTGAATGCGTTATCAAAAATCTCCTGTTCCGGAACTTCCGACCAGTCCGCATAAAAATCAATGGGCTGATCAATATCCGGATTCCACACTGGCTTCGGTGTATTGCTATAGTGCTGCAGGTGACACTTGCGCAGACCCGCTACCGCTGAGCCTTTTTCACCATCCACATGCAGGGTGAGCAGATCATCCCGGCGCACACGCGTCGCCCAGGAGCAGTTGAAATTCACCACGATTTCACCGTCAGGTCCATCGATCTCAAACATCGCATACGCAGCATCATCTGCGGTGCAGGTGTAGGGTTTTCCCTCCTCATCGACGCGCTGTTTGATGTGGGTCGCACCCCGGCAGTTCACCGAGCGAACGGGTCCAAAAATATGATCGAGCACGTAGCGCCAGTGGCAGAGCATGTCAATGATCATGCCTCCCCCATCTTCCTTGCGGTAGTTCCAAGAGGGGCGCTGCGCCGGAACCGTGTCACCTTCAAACACCCAATACCCAAAATCTCCAGTGACCGCAAAAATGCGACCGAAAAACCCGTTCTGGATGGCACGCTGCAATTTCATCAGTCCCGGCAACCACAGCTTGTCCTGCACCACACCATTTTTAACGCCCTTCTCTTTGCAGAAATGATAGAGGTCGAGCGCGGTCTGGGTGTCGACCGCCGTCGGTTTTTCACAATACACATGCTTGCCCGCAGTTGCTGCAGCCTTGACCGCATCTGCCCGGCGCAATGTGCTCTGCGCATCAAAATAAATGGGGTAATTTGGATCGCTCATGACCGAATCCAGATCAGTCGTCCACTTCTCCACACCCGCCTGCCTGGCCAATTTTTCCAGCTTCACCGGGTTGCGCCCCACAAGAATGGGATCGGGCATGATGAATTCGGTCGGGCTGACGCGAACACCGCCCTGCTTGATGATGGCGACAATGGAGCGCATCAGGTGCTGGTTGGTGCCCATGCGCCCGGTTACGCCGTTCATGATGATGCCTACTTTGTGTACTTTCATAGTCTGAATTCCTGTCAATTGAAGCAATGTTGGTTGGTAAAATCCTCTTTTAGGGTCGATTCGCCTGAATTAGCTATGCTTCAGGTAGCCTTCGCGAATCCTGTCGAGATACTGTTGCTGATCCGCAGCCCACCAGTGTGATGAAAAGATCTCGACTTCATTGAAGCCTTTGAAGCCAGTGGCCTCCACCCAGGCTCTGATTTGGCGCACCGGGATGCAGCCCTCCCCCATGATTCCGCGATCCAGCAGCATGTCAGTGGTCGGGCATTTCCAGTCACAAATGTGGAAGGCGAACAAGTTTCCACCACCGCCACAGCGGTAGATCTCCTGCTCCAGTCGGTCATCCATCCACAGGTGATACACATCCACCGCCACTCCGATGAAATCGTGGTTCAGCGATTCTGCCATGTCGTTCGCCTGCGCAAGCGTCGTCACCGCACTTCGGTCCCCCGCATACATGGGATGCAGCGGTTCGATCGCCAGCTTTACGCCAGCGGCTTGCGCATGTTCCAGACAGGCCGCGATGCCATCGCGGATCTGTTTGCGCGCCTCTACCAGCGGGATGCCGGGCACCGCCCCCACCACCAGCACGATCAGCGGTGCACCGATGGCTGCTGCCTCATCGATAATGGCCTTGTTTTCATCAATCGCCTTTTGACGGTCTGCGAGTGTGTGCGCAGGGAAAAACCCTCCCCGACACAGGGAGACCACTTCGAGACCTGAGTCGTCGAGAATCTGCTTGCTCTCCGCTAGTGGACGTCCCTCCAATGCATTGCGCCACACCGTGATGCCGCCCGCTCCAATGCGGGAAAAGCCCTGACAGCACGCCTCAAGGCTCAAGGGTTTGGTGGTCTGCGTATGGATGCAAAGTCTGGAAGTATCGTGAATGGGTGTTGCGTTCATAGGTTTACAAAGGGTGTTCATGTGGGGTCGACTTGACCGTTTGTCGGTTCAGAAGCGATTCTCCTTTCGCACGTGGGTGATGATGAGTTTTGCATCCTCCAGCGCCTCGTAAGTATGCTGCTGAATGGCGTCGAACTGCAGGCTCTCACCTGCAATCAGTGCGTGATTTTCATGCGGCAGCACCAAACGGATACTGCCTTCAATGACCCAGCAGATTTCATATTCATCGTGGTGAATCTCGGGCTTGGAAATTTTGGCACCCTTGCGCGCGCTTCCGAAAAAAACGGATGCATTGGAGTAGCGGATGCGCCGCAGTTCAAACCCATCCGAAGCATAGGCATTTTCCCGCGTCACGTGAGCCAGGGGCGATTCCGCCATCGCAATGAGGTCGGTCGCCGTCATGCCAAAAACGCGGGCCAGTTTGAACAGGGTTTCGAGTTCTGCCGAACTCTGGTTTCGCTCAAGTTTGGAGATCACTGCCGTCGAAACTCCGCTGCGCTCGCTCACCTGACCAATCGTCATGCCCTCCCGCTTGCGCAGCGTGCGCAAGATGGAAAAATCGTATTTTGGAAAATCGCTGATCGGTGACATGGGCAAATTCAGAACAGATTCTCTGTTTTCGATTACAATACAAACATGGCATTTTTTTATCCCTCAAGAACGAAATCCAAAACTCCTACTGTCCGAATCAGAATTCATCCCTCAGCTGCTGCTCCTGTTCCCTGCACGCTCCCCATGCTGCATGCATCGCTCCGCTCACATTTGCTCGCCACACTCCAACCCGCGCGCTATGTCCCTCATCGCAAACCATGATCAATTTCAGGACCTCCAGCCATGCCAAGCGCTTTTACCCCGCCACCCTTCTCCTGCTTACCCTCTGCACCTGCACCCGCCCGAGCAACGTGCCGCTTGCACTACTGACCGACCTGAGTCCACTGACGGAGTCCCCGGAATGAGCAGGTTCCCGCAAAAACCCAAAGTTTGCCGCTGTGCAGCAGTTTGCCTGCTCCTCTGCATGCTCCCGTTCACAGCCACAGCCCTGCCAGCACCCGACGCCTGGGTGCTCGGCGTCGGACAGAGTTTCAAAGGATGGGGTGATACCGAAACGCAACCGCTCACCATGGAATGGGGTGCACGATGGATAGTGCCCATCCGCACACAGGATCCCGCACGATCCCGCATCGGCTTGCAGCGACACGAGTTCTGGCTTGAACCCGCCTGGGCTTTCATTGCAACTCCGACCTACGATTCCAACCGCATCGACAACTCCTGGCTGCGCCTGTCCTTCGTGGGTGCTTTTGCCTTTCCGCTCAATTCCCAAGACAGCCTGCTGGTGACTCTGGGTGGCGGCCCCACGCTGCTCTTCACCTCCATCCCTGGCATGGGCAGCAGGCTCAATGGACACTACCAACTGGGCATCGGAGTTGAGCGACAGTGGGGCCGTGGCACCATCACCCTCGAACTGCGCTACCACCACGTTTCCAATCTGGACCGCGCACAGCCCAACCTGCCATTGAATGGACTGCAATGCATGCTGGGATTCGGCTTCTAGCGCAAAATCCACCCAATACTGCCAGAGGCGGGCAGGCACTTTGTGCCCGCCAAAGTCCTAGGGAGCGAAGGGAGCAAGCTGCTCCACAAAATCCTGCAGACTCAGCCCCGGATGCAATGCCCGGTAAAAATTCTGCTGATGCCACCCTTCAAGTCCTTCAACCGCCTGCAGAATTTGCTGCCGCGCTTCGGGGACCGCACAGCTGAGAAACAGCTCCGCTGACTTCATCGCCACTTCACGCTCCGTGTTCGCGAGTGTCTTGGACTTCAAATTCATGCCCAGGGAGCGGATGGCGAGCTGCCAGTCCGCGCTGTCCGATTGTGACTGTTGCAGCAAAGTTACCCAATAATCGCTCACATCCACGCGGCGCCAGCGGATCAATGCCTGTTCAGCCGCTCTGGCGAGGAGTGCGTCGTTTCCGCGGTGACGCTCGATACAGTATTCCAACGCTTCAGCAGCAGAAATTCCATCCAGAATCGCCAACACACGAGCCTCCAGCACGGCGGGCAGCTCCAACGCCAGAGTTGGAGCGAAGGCCCGTTCCCACAGGCGTTCCGGCTGCTCCAGGCGAATCACCAGTCGCTTGAGCGTGATCTGCAAATCCCGAACCAATGACGAATCCGGCGCACTCACCAATTTGACGAGCAACAGTTTGACGGATTGCAAATTCCCCACGCGCTCGAGTCCAGGCAACAGCACATCCAAGGTCGTTTCGGCAAGGGCCTTCTCGGCCAGCAGGGAGTTCAACAATTCCACCGCTCCCTCGCAATTGCGAATTGAGAGCAGTTCAATCGCACGCACATGGTCCGGTTCGGAGAGGTTACCGGCCGAGTCGAGGATGCGGGCGTCAAGCTTGGGGTCGTGCACCACTGCCAGCGAGTTCATCGCTGCGGCGGCGAGCGATTCATTTGCGGAGCGGGTGCGCTCGATAAGCGCATCCGTGCTGTTCACTCCACCCACACTCGCCAACGCCTGCACGGCTGCAAGCTGCACGGCTTCGCTCTCCTGTTCGAGCTGCTGCAATACCCAAGACTCGAGTTCCGTGCGTCCCTGCTCCTGAATCGCACCGAGCACCACAAGCAATGCGGACTCGGAAAAGGGTGTCGTCCGGGAAATTACCCGCTGCCAGGTGGCATTGCGGCCCACTTTCAGCGCCTGATCCAGCAGTGCGTCTCCATGCACAGGATCCGACTTCAGCGTGTCCTCAAGAAAATCGAGTGCTGCAGACTCATCCCGCTCGAGCCACTGCGTCAATGCCGCCACCTGCAGAGCGGATTCACCCTCTTGCGCGATTGCCCGAAGCTCGTTCGCACGTGCCATTCCGGTGTGCAGCAGTGCCGTCGCGATCCGGGACTGCTGCTCTCCTTCGGCAGCTTGCCAGGACTCAAACAAAAACTCCCGCACCTCAGGGTGTTCGAGCGTGCCCAAAACCTGAATCGCCAGCGCATCCAGCGGAATCGCTTCCGATTTCAGCAGCTCGACCAGCAAGGTGGCCTGGCTCGCATCCCGACGAACCGCCAGGGCCGAGAGCATCTCATTGCGAGCCGCATCCGAAGCACCCTTCAACGCTTCGGTCAGGGATTGCGTCACACTGCTACCCTCAATCTGGGCCAGCACTGCGCTCGCTTCGCTTCGCAGTTTTGCGTCACTGGAATCCGCAAGCACCCGTTCAAGCATGGCCTGCACAGTAGCATTCGATGCAATCGGTGGTAACAACCGCATGACATAATACCGCGTGAGTTCAGGTGTCTGCGAATCGGAAATCGATTCCAGCAGCGTCGACTCGAGCTCAAGGCGTTGCGCAGGATCAGCATCGCTTGCACTGGCGTGGGCGACCTGCGACCCCAGTGCGTTAAGCGCAGAGCGACGCGCGTCGTAATCATCAGAATGCAGGGCATCCAAAGATGCGGTAACATCAGTGGCGCACAGCTGAGTCAGCATCGTGATCGTAGCGATCAGTGCATAAGGAAGAGGGGTACGTTGAAGCATGGCTGGGAAATGGGCTTGGTTTCAGTTGTAGAACGGCAACAGGGTTCAGGCGGGCAGCTCGTAGCCCTTGCGACGCGGGCGATCCAACATCTGCAACGCAGGGATATCACCGACAATGGTCTCCGCATTCGGATCCCACTCAATCGGACGCTCAAGGCGCTCAGCAATGCCTGCAAGCAGGCAAATCGTGCCAGTGCGATGTCCAATTTGCGCGTCACAAATGGGTGTCTTTCGTGATACGATGCAGTCGAGCCAGTTGGCCCGGTGGTCATCGGATTCGTAGAGCCGTTCGTCGAGTGGAGAAAGCGGAGCACGGGACAGATCGACGGGATCCGATGCCAGCCCATCACGGCTGACCATCACATCTCCCTTGGAACCGATGAATCGAATCATGTGTCCGCGTCGATCCGGATGGTCACGAATCACACGGATGCCATCCGCATACTCGTGGTATTGATAAGGTTCACCCTCAAAGCCCTTGGGCACAAAACGCGTTGGACCGGAATCATCCTTACCCAGTGCCCACTGCACGATGTCAAAGTGATGGGCTCCCCAGTCTCCGTTTTTGCGTGCACCATACTCCCAGAAGCAGCGCCAGCCACCGCCATAATTTCCAAGGGTACGTTCGGTGAAATAGGGTTCCCATGGTGTCGGTCCAAGCCAACGGTCATAGTTAAAACCCTCGGGAACGGGTTCCTCTGGACGCAGGAAGGGAGGCGCAAAGGATCCAAGGGACACGTGGATCGCGCGAATGTCTCCGATCCAGCCATTGCGCACCATCGTCGCAGCCTTGCGAAAGCGCCAGTCCGAACGTTGCTGCGAACCCACTTGCAAAATGCGCCCGTAGCGTTCCTGCGCAGCCAGCAGTGCCTTGCTCTCGCCAATGGTGAGCGTCATGGGTTTTTCCACATAAACATCCTTGCCCGCACGCATGGCTGCGATGGCAATGGCAGCATGCCAATGGTCGGGTGTGCCGATCACAACCGCATCCACCCCCGGATGCCGGAGCATGTCCTCGTAACGCTCAAATGTGGCAGGACTGGTCCCGGTGGCCAGCTCCACACTTCGGCGCGCCCCTTCCAGATGCTCTGCATGCACATCGCACACCGCCACTACCTGAGTGAGCGGAGAGCTGCAATAGTAGTCCCGGTGGCCGCCCATGATGAGTCCATTGCCCACCAGCCCGATGCCAATGCGGCTATTGGGCCCCGGAATTCCCCGACGTCCGAGGGTTTGGGATTTCAGAACGAGTGGTGCAGCTGCCACCGACCCGATCATCAGACTGCTGCTTCGCAGAAAATTTCGACGATTCATAGGGCGCGTTGTTGGGGTTTACGAATGACCGGTGACTGCGCACGCACCGATCCCTTCACAGAATCTCAACATACTAGCAGCGAAACGCTTGCAGCACAATATCCGTTATCGGCGAATCTTGTGCAGATCTCGTCACAGGCAAGAAGGAAGGGAAGGAGTGAGGAGCTAGAAGCAAGGAGTCAGTCTGAGTTCGCGCAACTGGCTGAAGGTAGCGGGAGCTTCCAGCTCGCGCAACTAACTGAAGGTAGCGGGAGCTTCCAGCTCGCGCAACTAACCTGAAGGTAGTGGGAGCTTCCAGCTCGCGATAAAATTACCCCCTCCAGAGCACAGCAAACCCAAATTTACTCCTTACTCCTTACTCCTTACTCCTTACTTCTTGCTCCTTACTCCTTACTCCTTACTTCCTCCCCCTCACGCACTGCCAAAGCGGATCAGCTTGGCACGTCCGCCCAAAACCACCCGATTGACGAGCAATGCAAACGCAACACAGGCCCAAAGTGTGATGAACATGAGGTGAAGGAAATGCAACGGCGTCCAGACAAAGGTGAAGAACCCATAGAGCACTGCGCCAAAGACCAGGGATGCAATGACGGCCCGGGAATCCACCCCCTTGAACATTAACCCGGTGATGAAGGCTGCGAGGATGGGCATACTGAACAGCCCAATCAGTTGCTGGATCAACTGGATGATCGAATCCGCGCCATTGTAAAGCGGCACCAGCAAGATCGCAAACAAACTGAATCCGATGGAAATCATCCAGTTCATTCGGCGAATCTCAACGTCGGGATTCACGTAGCGCTGGTGAATGTCACACACATAGAGTGCCACGGAGGAGTTGAGCGCGGAATTGAAACTCGTCATGGTCGCCGCCACCATTGCCGCTGCAAAAGCACCTGACAGCCACTTGGGCAGCACCGCCTCCACGATTCGCCCGTAGCTGGCATCCCCCACTTCACCCCAGAGCACGTAAGCGCAGAGTCCCGGCACCACCACAATCAGGGGAACCAGTGTCGCACGGATCACAGCTGCGGCGTAGCACCCCTTCTGGGCCTCCCGCAGTGAGGTTGCTGCAAGCGCACGCTGGGTGATGGTCTGATTCGTACTCCAGTAATAAAGCTGTGTGAAAATCATGCCGGTCAACAGGGCGTGCCACGGCAACACCGAGTCGCTGTCACCGATCATGCTCAGGCGTTCCGCCGGTACGGTGCTCAGATCCCAATCCACCGCCGAAAGTGCCAGCACCGATACCAGGATGGCCATGCTGAAGAGCAGTACCCCACTGTAAGTATCCGACACCGCGACCGCACGTAATCCTCCCAGAATCGCATAGGCGGCTCCCGCGATGGCCATCACACAGGCCAGCACCATAAGCGGGATCTCGAGTCCAAACACCGCCGTCAGGAACAACGAACTCGTGTAGAGCATGATGGGTAGAAAAATCGCGATATTGCCAATGAGAAAAAGGCTCGCCACCGTCGCACGCAGGTGAGGGTTTTGGTACCGGCGCTCCAACAACTCCGTCACGGTGGTGCAGTTATAGCGGTAGTAGATGGGTAGAAATACTTTGGCGAGCAGGATCATGCCGGGAATGCCCGCCAGCTCCCACCAGAGGATGAGCATCGTCTGATTGCCATTCCAGCCCACAAGGGTGTCCGTGTTGATGTTGGTGAGTGTCAGCGACCCCGCAACGTAAAACCAGGTCAGCCCACCCCCGGCGAGAAAGAACTCGCGACTATCGCTTCCTCGCCCACCCGCCTGGCGGCATTTGCGATAGGTCAGCCAGGCAATGAATCCGGTGATCAGACAGAAAACGGCAACTTGAATCATGGTCATTGTGGCACGAAGTGCCGAAAATCAGAAGTTAGAACAAGCCCTGCTCAACGGAGCTTTATGCCATCGGCAGGATTTCGTTGGTGTTCAAGAGTAGAAGAAATACAGGACGGGTTCTCGGGGGTTTCGATGCAACCGTGAAGTAGTGCAACGGCAAAGGGAGGCGACACTGGCAAGGACTTGACAGTCAGAGAGAGGGTTTTGCCAAGGGGTGATTCCAACTCGCTGATGGCTCGTCACCCCTGTGGGCGGGACAGGAGTAGCGGGAGCTTCCAGCTTTTCAGTAGCGGGAGCTTCCAGCTCGCGAAAGAGGGATCGTATCCCGCAACTCCGACGCTTCGGGATTTTCACAAATCCCGCTACAAAAGCGGAAGTTCATGCCCCCTCACCTCCGTAGTCCCGACAAGTCGGGATGAGAATTCAGACCCACGTTGCAGTGCGAAAACGCGTCCCGGCCACCCGCATTGTCCATGTTCTCCCGAACATGGCTACAGGACAAAATCCCGCTCCGTAGTCCCGACAAGTCGGGATGAGAATTCGGACCCACGTTCGAATGCGAAAACCATTACCATAACACAAAGAAGCTCCCGCTACCTTCAGCCTGCTCCCCCTCTTAGACTTACTCCTGGCTTCTAACTCCTACGGTTGCAAACCGCTCATAAACAACCACAGATTTATCGGAGCGTTTTGAGTTTGAAATTGTCATGCCTTGCTTGGAGGATGAAGCGTGCCAATGAAATGGCATGTATCCTTTCATTCTGCGACATGCACGGCCCGAACACTTTCAGTTCTATCAACCGGAACTCAAAATCCCGCCAACCGCAGCACCCCAAGCCCAGAGGGCGAATGAGGCGATTCGGCATGCATTGCGTGACCCTCATCGCACTGCTGACCCTCCCCATCCTGCACACAGGCTGTGTGGCGGTCGCCGCGGTGGGTGCAGGGGCGGGTGCCTATGCCGTCATGCGCGGCTCCCTCGACTCACACGTGCAGGCAGGATTTGAGGAAACACTCATCGCTGTGCGCACAGCGCTACCACGCACTGGACTGGTGAAAGTCAAGGAACTCAGTGATCAACACAGCGCAAAGCTAACCTTTCGGGATGCGGTGGATACGCGCATCACCCTCCAGCTCACCGAACAAACCCGCGACTTGACCGAAGTGCGTATTCGGGTGGGTGCCATGGGCAATGAGAGTCGCTCGATCCAGATCCTTCAGGCCATCCACCGAAGCCTCGAAGGAGAACAGTAATGTCACAGTGCTCGACAGTGCTGAAAATCGAAAAAATCAATTCATTTTTTTCTGAACCAATCGATACCAACGTCGTCAAAGCGCACAATGGGACCTGTGTACCCATGAAACTCCATGATCAAAAACGTGTGAAAATGGCTCTAAAAAGCCACTTTTTAACCACTTCTGATCGAAAAAGGGGTTGATCTTCAAAGAATTTGATCGTTTTATAAAATGATGAACCGAAATACATGAGCCGTTAAGGTTAAGAACAAAAAACATAGTAAGGAAATGAGAAAAACAATCAGATACATCGCGTTTGCGGGTGTAGCGCACTTGATCGCGTGGACCACCGTAACCGCACAGATCGGAGTCGATTCACTGCCCGAGGGACTGCCCACGGACGACATCGAATACCTCGGTGATAACCAGTTCAGCTCCGGCGTTTTCGGAGATTTTGAACTCGACACCACGAACAACAAGCGCGTCATCCACGAAATACTCGGACCCATGGTCTGGGATTGGGATGAAGAGACTGAGATTGTCACCCTGCACACCGAATGGTATGGAGCACTCTACACACATGTGCCGGGCGTTTCCGAAGAAAAGATGCACGCCTCCGGCCTGGGTTTTACCTGGCCTCTCGTGAAGAGTGAAATCACCGGATTCACCTATCACGTCAAGGTGGATGCCGATATGACCGACCCTGAGCGCGCTCCGTTCTACAATCACCGCGAGGTGGACGGTGAACCGGTCGGTTGGCAGCGCTCCATCGGAGTCGACCTTCACTCTGCCGAAAACTACTACAAATCGGCAGAAGTTGTCGTAGGTCAGATGCAGCAGGTGCTACAGAATATGGTCAATGCACAGGAGGCTTATGTGAACCTTCCAGTCTCCATTGCAGGTGGGCAGGGTCCCATCGACAACCAGTTCGAGCAGCTCAACGCGATGTTCCTGAACCTGCACGACCTCTACACGAAGTTTGTGTTCTATTACCACCGTTGCTCCATGGCTCCTGTATGGGCCGAGCGAGACGAGCGTCCACAGGCTGAGATCGACCTGGCCCAGGCCTATGTCAATCACCTGCCGCTGCTCACTGCTGTTGCTGAACCGGTCTATGCCAACGCAGAGCAGATTCTCTACACCAACGCGGTCAATATCAAGACTGCCAAAATGAATCAACTCAACGAGCTCATTGCTGAGGAAGAAGCACGCCGCAAGGCCGAAGAAGAGGCCAATAAAGGTGGCGGTTCCTCGGGTGGCGGTTCGAGTGGTGGTGGGTCGTCAGGTGGCGGTTCCAGTGGAGGTGGTTCCAGTGGCGGAGGCGGATCATCCGGTCCGGTTGATCCCGTGAATGTTGACGAAGATGCGATCTCCTGGAGCAACGTTACCTTTGCACCGAGCAACCGCATCCCTGCCAGCATGAATCAGGTTGCAGGCTGGCCCGCAACAGCTCAGCTCAAGGGTCTGCGAATCTCCAAGCAAGGTGAAGACTACTACGGCTACTGGGATGTCTCCGGTGCCGAACGCTGGCCGAAAATCATCTCGGCTGGCGATTCTTCGGTTCGCAAGGGTGTGAACGGCAACTCCTGGATCTTTGTGCCCTACAACGGCGGATGGATTGCGTCCCCTTATGAAGGGTTCATCGGTTCCCGTTCGGGTGGCAAGCACACGCTGGGCAACCTGAACATCCCGCATTCCAACAGTCAAACCAACTACAACCACCGCGAAAAGATCCTCAAGGGCGGTATGCTTGGATACAACCGCACGGATATCTGGGGAACGAGCAAAGGCATGCCCAAGTCAGGCACAACTTACGGTTGGATGGTGTCCACCAATGCCGGACTCTACAAAAATGTCGGCTCCTACGGTAAGGCACGCTCCAACATCATCCTGGTTCCCTGGCCCTAATCCGGTCACAACCCATCGGGCATCAAAGCCCGCATTTCATGGCACAACCCGGAAGGCAACTTCCGGGTTTTGTGGTGTACCGGGAGCGCAATGGCGGATAGCGAATAGGGGATAGATGAGCACTCAAGCAAGGTAGCGGGAGCTTCCAGCTCGCGCCACTCTACTTGCAGACACTGGTGACTCCCGATGAATGGGAGTCCTGCGAAATCAAATCGAATACGCAGAAAAACCCAGACCTTGCTCCCATTGTTTTTATCCACTCCGCGCGAGCTGGAAGCTCCCGCTACCTTACTCCTTACTCATCCGCATTGGGATTGACGCGCTGCGGGATGCTGGAGAATCTTGCGGGCATCGCATATGGCAAAAACGATCTGGTTTCCCATCCTCAAGTGGCTTGTCAGCCTCTCCCTGCTCACTTGGCTCTATCTCAGCATTGACTGGCCAGCCTTTCTCGCGCTGCTCACCCAGGCCAATCCGGTATTCCTCATTCTGGGACTGCTGCTGACGGTCCTCAACACCCTGCTCTGTGCCTACAAATGGAAACTGTTTCTCAAGGCAGACCAGCTGGATCAGAGACTCGGCTACCTGTTCATCAGTTACTGGATCGGCTCGTTTGTCAGTCTCTTCCTGCCCTCGAACATCGGCGGTGACAGTTATCGCATCGTGGATGTGGGTGCGCGCACCCGCCAGGGCGTTCGCTCCTTCACCTCCGTCTTTGCAGATCGACTCACTGGCTTCATTGCGCTTTCGATCATCGGATTAATCGGCGGTGCACTGGGATACGCACGCATCCAGCGCGTGGAAGTGATCCTCATCCTGCTCGCCTTCGCCGCACTGCTGACTGTGCTGCTGATCCTGACGCTGGATCCCCGGTGGATGCGGCTCTTTCTTCGCCTGAGTCGCCTGAACCGCATCGCGGCTGTTGAAAAAGCCCACCTTAGCTTCAGCGAAACCCTGCGTGCCTATGGTCACCAGCCGGGAGTGTTGGTGCAGACCCTGTTGCTCTCTTTTGCCTTTCACTGGATCTACATTACCATTGTCTACTGCTACAGCCATTTTCTTGGGCTGGATCTCGACTACCTCAACGTGGTGCTGTTCATTCCCATCATCGCCATATTTGAGGCCCTTCCGATCTCTGTGTATGGCATTGGAGTGCGCGACACGGCCTACGTCTTTTTCTTCTCCCTGGCAGGACTTCCCGCCGAACAGGCGCTGGCCCTCTCCTTTGTGTTTGTGGTCAGCAACGTGCTCTACGCCAGCCTGGGTGGTATCTGGCTGCTGATGCGTCGCGGTCAAACCGCAACAAGGTGAGTGCAATCCCCAGTCGTCCCTTCTTTAACAACCTCCGAAGCCCACAAACACCGGACTCATCATCGATCCGGTGAACGATCCAAGCAGGGTAGCAAAAACAATTCCATTGAATGCCAGAATGAATTCTTTATGACCTTTATCACTTGTGACGCGACATAGCCAGACATCGGAATTCCGCCCCCTTCGATCCTTGAAAACCGAGCACCTTTGGCGCATTGCAGCGGTACTGCTGACGACGCTGCTGGTGGCGGGCATGATGCTGGCCTATGCCGTCTTACCGCAGCCGCAGTTGATCCTCAGAGTTGAATCTGAAACGGATCAACCCGCCCTGCTCTACGCCGACGATGGAAACGGACTGCAGGAGATTCCATCCCTGCTGAATTCCTACCGCTCACGTCAGCAACCCGCGCAAATGCAATTTCCCCTGCACCCCACAGAAGTCCGCTTCCTTCGCTGGGACCCCGTCCCCTTTTCCGAAGCAACACCCGTGCAGATCACGGTTCATCACATCGCGCTTCAACCCTCACCCCTCGCCAAACCCATTTCCATTCCGCTGTCCCACCTCATCCCCATCCATGGTGTGCATCGCGAACAAACCATCGAGGGCACTGCCATTCACCTGCACATCGATGCTCACACCCACGATCCCATGATGGAGCTGCGCCTGCCAGATTCCCTGTCTGATGACATGGCAGCCGCACAACGCATCGTCGTCATCAAACTCTTCTTCATCGCGTGCACCACCCTGCTTCTCAGTTTCCTGATGCTTCGCCTCCAAGGTGCAAACGACAAACCTATCCTGCGCCCAGCTCCATGAGATTCCCATCATCATCCCCCCGTTCACGCTGGCGTGTTGGACTCGTCGCATTTGCCCTCATTTGCATGCCCATCATTCAAGGGCTTGCGAAGCCCATTGGAGAGCCAGCCTTCCTCCATGCGATTCCCTCACCCTCTCTACCCGCAACACTGGAAGACACCATCGGCCCGGCGCTTCCCTCCCTCCAGTTCTACACCGTATTCACAAACAATCCAAAATTGAAGGAGGGGGAACGGTATGGTCGGGTATTTCAGGGATCCATACAGACCTTCGATCAGCACATTTCCCTGTTGCTGAACCACTCATCCCACCTGCGCCACTTTCACCTCGAACTGGTTGCTGCCGAAGATCCATCACGCACCCTTCAGTTGATCGTTCGCTCCACTCCCATCCTCATCGACTGGACACTGCTCCAGTGGGAGCTTCCCTCCGAGTGGCAAAACATTCCCGTTTCCCTGCAGGTACAGCACATCGGCCGTCACCATGCCCTTGCCTCCCTCACCTTCAGCGATGCCTTTGAATCCGCATCACGCAATCCGCTTTCCCCGCAATGGCTACCCCTGCTCGTCACCATCGTTAAGTTGTTGCTTTACGGCAGCTTGCTGCTACTGCCCGCAGTTGCCATCCAGCTGCACTTCTTCACGCATTCCCATTCGACCCGATACCCCCATGCCTTGTGGTTCGTCCTCAAGCTGCTCTTGATCCTGAGCGCATGCGCCTACTCCCTCTTTTTCCTCTACCTGCTGCATCCAGTCGCTGGACTGATCATGGGTGGCACGCTGATGGGTTGGAGCTTACTTCGCCTGGCACAGGCCGACATGCGCGATGCGGCCGTGCAGCTCTATCAAACCGACGGGGACCTCCGCACGGCCCTTCAACTCTGGGTCCTCTCCACTCTGGTCGTGCTCTTCTCGGGTCTGTTGTTTGGCGGTGCCGATTCCATCGCCATCACCTCTCAAATTCGCTACCTGGAATCCCGGCTGCCCGACGACAACCTGCTGCCGTCAATTCTAGTGGAGCGTCTTTTCCTTGACCAACCGCTTTCCCCATTCTTTCACGGGTGGCTCTCGAGTGACCGCCCCCCACTGCAAAGTGCCCTATTACTGCTTGTTCGCCCCTTTTTCCTGAACCCTTCCAACGACCTGCAACTGACCTCCATCCTACTGCAGACCTGTATGGTGCCCATGGCATTTTTCACCCTGCGCGGCTTTGGAGTGGGTCGCCGTACCAGCTACTTGAGCACTCTGTCACTCGTGTTCTCCTCAAGCTTTCTGCTCAACGGATTTTTTGTCTGGCCCAAGCTGCTACCGGTCACCTACCTGCTGGCCACAACCCTACTGCTCTTCCGTCCGGAGGCAGTGCTGCAGACCCATTCACCTCGCCTCCGCGCCATCCTGCTGGGCATCACCAGTGCCTGCGCCATGCTCACCCACGGCGGGAGCATTTTTGCGCTGCTCCCCCTCTTTGGGGTCGCACTGCTCGTACTCCGACTACCCCTTCCCCGCTACTGGCCCCACCTCCTACTTTCCGGCCTCCTGATCATGCTGCCTTGGATGCTCTACCAAAAACTTCTCGATCCTCCCGGAGACCGACTGCTGCGCTGGCACATCGCCGGGGTGACAGGAGAGGTCGCGCACGACAGCGGATTGTTGTCCCTGATGCTGCAACAATACCGAGCACTTGGCTGGGAAACCTGGCTACAGTACAAACTCGCCAACCTGCGCGCCGTCATGGGCGATCCGGGAATCGCCTTTCGCCACCTCTTTCCATTCCAGGCGAACAATCATTTTCACCTGCTGCGCTCGGGCATGTTTCTCAGCTTTGTGCAGTCCCACCTGCCTCAGGCCCTGTTCGGCTTGCTGCTACCGCTTTGTCTGATCACCCGTCAGGGCCGCTCATATGCCCAATCCCTGTTTCCACTGCTTGCGGTTTCCATCACAGGTGTACTGATCTGGATGCTGCTCATGTTCAGCCCGGGCCGCACCATCCTGCATCAGGGCACCTACCACCTGAGTTTCTGCCTCATGCTCTTTGCAGTGCCTGTGTGCCTGCTGCGCTTTCCCCGCCTTGGCTTTGCCCTGCTACTGCTTCAGATTATGGCTCTGAGCTGGATCTGGGTGCTGCCCGCCATTCCACTGGGGTCGCATCCGGATTGGGTGATCCATACCATGCGCTTTGACCCTGTCGCACTGGCCGGGTTTTGCATCACCACTCTGATCGCCGTTGTCATTGCGTTACGTTTGCAAAGTGCAGAATTTAATCCATGAGCCGAAACTCCCATAGCTCCCAATGCCTCAACGTGCCGCGATGGTTCAACTCCGTGGCCGCCCTCGTTCTGGTTTTCATTCTGCTGACCTCGATATCCGCGTTCAGAACATTCTGGACCCCTCTTCCCCTGTATGACAGCACCTCAATCGTGCACTTCCTGTCAGGCAATCCTGATGCTTTCAAAACCTTTCAATACCTGTTGGAGGAACACAATGAGCATCGCATTGTGTTCACAAAGGCGTTGATACTGATCGATTTCAGTTGGTTTCGCGGAACCAAACTCATGCCAACCGCCCTCTTGCTGCTGCTCAATGCAAGCATCGCACTGGGCCTCTTTTGCATCTTTCAAAAGTCGATGCTCTCACTGCGATCCCGTTTCCTGCTCGCGATCTTGTTGGGCATCCTCTGCTTCAGTCTCGTGCAGGCCCGCAACTTCGACAGCGTCTTTCAGCTGCAATTTTTCTGGGTCAATCTGCTGGCGTTGCTGAGCTTTGCATCGCTGTCCAGCTGGATGCACAAGCGAGCCAACAGCCCGGCCCAATCTACTGCCTCGGGCTTCAACGCATCGCCATTTGTGCTGGCTCTTGGATTTTCTGCCCTTGCCGCCTTTAACATGGCCAACGGCCTATTTGTGTGTTGCCTGATGGCACTCTATCTGGTGCTTGCCCGCCAGTGGCGTGCTGCGTTCATCACAGTGGTAGTCAGCGCAGGAATATGGCTGCTCTATTTTCGCGGTTATACGGCCCCGACAGGCTCCGGCGAATCTGCGATCGAATGGACCCAGGTTCACATGATCGCACCCTTCGTCACTTATTTCATTGGGAACATCTTCAATAGCGGACTACCCTATGCGGTCGATGTCATCGCCTTTGGGTGCATGGGCATCCTCCTGCTGGCGGCATTCCTCCTCGATCTCCTAAAACGGGGAAACGCGATCAAACCCTATGACCGTGTTGCATTGCTGCTGATCGCATTTGTGCTCGCCAGCGTGGGTGCAGCCTCCTTGCAGCGCCTGGGGCGTGGCGACATGGAACTGGCCCTCGTCGGACGCTACAGCACGCTCTGTGTGCTTTTCTGGGCGGTATTGCTGGCCTGGTGGATCCAGCGCACCGAATCACTTACCAAACCCATTTGGCGAAAAATCGTGCTTGTCGTTGTCTCCGCCATCATTCTGGGCATCGCATGGCGTCAAGCACTGCTCTTCCAGCAGATGCGAACCGAAGGTGTCGCACGCCAGCAGGCGAACTTTGCACTCGCCAACGATTTTACCCATCCGGATGTCGTCAGACAGGCACTGCCCGCATACGAAACCCGAACCCTGGCATACCTGTGGGAAAATCAGCTCTCAGTATTCCGTCCAGCTACGGGCACTCAAGTTGGAGAACAGCTGAAATTCACTCTCCCCTTAACAGACCTGCCAACGCTCGTCCCGGATCACATTTCCCTCAAAGCCCACGCCTTTGACCCCCGTTTGATGCTCGACCTGCAGGGTCAGCTTCCCGAAGGGATGGATCTGCCTGCCGCACGCTATGTCGTGATCGATGATCAGGGGCTCTGCATTGGCGGCGCACAAATCTCGAAGTCTCCCATTGCTTCACGAAACACTGCAGCTCCGAGCAAAACCACCACACCCCATTCCCTGCATTGGCAGGCCTACATCACCCACAAAGCCGGGCTTTCGTCACCCACTTGGATGCTCCTGAAGGTGCGAAATGGATTTGTCAAACCCGAAGCAGTGGCCCGCATCCGCACTGGCAGCGATGTTCGCATCCCACTGCGTCCGGTTTTTGATTTGGGAACCTTTCGTGACGCCGTTCACAGCGAGGTGATCGAAACCCGGCGCAAATGGATGCAAAACGGATATTTTGATGCGCTCAGCCCGGTTCACCCCACCAGAGAAATCTGGGGGACCTGGAGTCCACAACTGGGCGATGCCAATACTGGTTCCATGGTGATTCACGTCGCCCGTGTGCATGAACTCCATACCCACGAACGCGTGGTGCTTCCCGTGATGGTGGGGCCAACTCCCGGTGCCTGTGAGCTGAAGCTGCGCTTCAGCAGTCCCGACCACCGCAACACCTTAGCATTCGACCTGGGTGAAATGATCGTCGACGGGTGGACTTATTTCGATCTCACGCCCTATGCCACCGCATCGGATCTTGAACTCGAAATCCACGACCGTGGCAACCAATGGGGCCAGCGCGTCGCATTCAGCATGCCCGTGATTCTCCAGATCGACAGCAATCGCCGCTAAGCGGGCGATTCCCGCAGTTAAACCGCAGGAGCAAGAGTTGAAGGTAGCGGGAGCTTCCAGCTCGCGAAAAAATTAACCTCCTTCAGAGCGAAGCAAACTCGAAGTTCCTAACTCCAAACTCCTGCGTTTCATCCGCTAAGTGGAGCACGTTCGTTTCCGGCAACTCCGACGCTTCGGGATTTTCCCAAATCCCGCCACAAAACGAAAATCCATGCATCGGAACAACAACCTCCTGCTTGTTTCGTTTTCGCACCTCCGTAGCCGGATTCGGAAGTTCAGCATGCCCGTGATTCTCCAGATCGACAGCAATCGCCGCTAGCAGGCGGTTCCCGCAGTTAAACCGCAAGAGCAAGAGTTGAAGGTAGCGGGAGCTTCCAGCTCGCGAAAAAATTAACCTCCTTCAGAGCGAAGCAAACTCGAAGTTCCTAACTCCAAACCCCTGCGTTTCATCCGCTAAGTGGAACAAGTTCGTTTCCAGCAACTCCGACGCTTCGGGATTTTCCCAAATCCCGCTACATAACGAAAATCCATGCATCGGAACAACAACCTCCTGCTTGTTTCGTTTTCGCACCTCCGTAGTCCCGACAAGTCGGGATAAGAATTCGGACCCAAGTTGGAGTTCGGATACCATCAACCCCTATCACCCGTCACCCCTTTTTGCGCTAGCGCATCGCGGAGACGACCCTGGCGGGCACGCCAACGGCGATGCTGTTGCGGGGGATGGGTTTGTTGACGACGGCCCCGGCACCGATGACACAATCATCGCCAATGCAGGCAGCATCAAGCACGCTGACATGGGCAGCGACCCAGACGTTGTTTCCGATCGTTAGCGGTCCTTTTGTGCACATGCCACTCTGCTGTGCAAAGGGTGTGGGGTCCTTCGGGTCGTATTCCCCACCACTCAGAAAATAGGAAAATGCGCCGACCACAACGCCGTTGCCAAACGTCAGTTCGTTTGAGGAAAAGATCTGGCAGTTCGAGGAAATGTTGACCTGATCCCCCATCGTGATGTTGCCATTTTTGCAATAGACCACGGTGTTGCGCCCGATGTAGACCCGATGTCCGAGGCGGATGCCGGCGTTGGACTCGCCCTTCGCATCCAGCACGGCATTGTCATCAATGATGACGCCATCGCCGATTTCGATCTTGTGGCTATGCCGCAAAGTCAGGTTGCGCCCAAACACCACCTTGCGCCCCACCTTGCGAAACATCAACGGATAGAGCTTTGAGCGCAGCAGTAATCCCAACGCACCCGGCAGGGAACCGCAGATCAGCACAATCAGCTCACATTTGATCAGGTGAAGCAGGCCACAGTTCCCATACATCAGGGAGCGGTAAGTCCGAAAGGCGGACTGCCGCGCCTGTGTCAGGTTCTTCAGCTTGTGGGCTTCGCCCGGTTGTGGCTGGGATTGCATGACAAAAATCAATGCCTATCGGAAAAAGCGGTTGTGCCAGATCGCAATATTCATCATGCCCCAGAGCACATGGTTGTGATTGTGTTTCATGGTGAGGTGTTCTGCGATCAGGGTATCCACATAGCCGAGATCCATACACTCCTTCAGGATTGGACTCTCGTGCAGCAATTCGATCATGGTGTCCTTGAGCTGATCGCGCAACAGATTCTTCACGGGTAAACTGTAGCCCTGTTTTCCACGGTACACGATGTTGTTTGGCAAGATGCCCTCGAGCGCCTTGCGGAAAATGTATTTGGTCGTGGAACCCTTGAGCTTCAGATTGCCTGGCACGGTTGCCATGTATTCCACGAGCGTGTGATCGAGCAGCGGCACGCGAATTTCCAACGCATTCGCCATGCTCATCTTGTCTACCTTCATCAGCACGCTGTCGGTCATCATGAAGCGCATGTCCGCATAAATCTGCCGATTGATCGGATCTGCCCCCTCGCTGCGCGCATTGTATTTCCGCAGTGGCGAAAACGGATCGAAGGGAACCTGTGCCTTGAACGCCTCCGAGTACAGGTGCGACTCCAGCTCCGGATTCGAAAAGAACTGCCAGCGCAGGTGCATGCCCTCTTCCGGCAGTGCAGCCCCTTCCATGAAACGCTTGAGCATGTTGATGGCACCCTTCTTCTGTTTCTGATCGGGCAGGCGTGCGGCGAGCTTGAAGAGCACCCCCTCACGCAGCGGACGTGGAATCAGCTTGAGATAGTTTGCAAGGCGCGCGGCTTTGAAGCGGTCGTACCCCGCAAACACTTCATCCCCACCCTCCCCACTGAGGCAAACCGTCACATGCTGCTTGGCCTGCTCACAGATCAGCATCAGCGGAATGGACGAGAGATCGGTCATGGGTTCGTCGAGGTGCCAAAGCGATTTTTCCACACGCTCGCGATTCATCTTTTCGATGATCAGCACCTGATGATCTGTGCCAAACTCATCCGCCACAATCTTTGCGTAGTCGAGTTCGCTGAAGGTCTTGTCCTCGTATCCGATTGTGAACGTGCGCAGGCGTCCCGGTACATGGCGCCGCATCATGGCCACGATCGCGCTCGAGTCGAGTCCGCCCGACAAAAAGGCCCCCAGAGGCACATCACTGAGCAGGCGCCGCTTGACCGAAGCCTCGATCAACTCGCGCTGGCGCTCCACGATTTCTTCGATGGGTCGCGGCTCTTCGGGAACATTAAAATGGATATCCCAGTACGGCTCGACCGTCAGATTCCCGTTTTCATAGACCACGTGATGCCCCGCAGGCACTTTGTGAATACCCGCAAACATGGTATCCGGAGCGGGTACGAACTCAAAACAGAGATAGCGGTAGATGGCCTCGCGATTCACCTCGCGCGTCAGTCCGGGATATTCCAGCAGGGCCTTGATCTCGGAGGCAAAAAGGAATTTGCCATCACGACAGTAATAGTAGAGCGGCTTGATGCCGATGCGGTCTCGCGCCATCCAAAAGCGTTTGCGCGCGCGATCCCAAATCGCAAACGCAAACATGCCGTTGAGTTTCTGCAGCAGGTCCATGCCATACTCCTCGTAGCCGTGCACGAGGATTTCGGTGTCCGATCCTCCTCGAAACTGGTGCCCCTTTGCGATCAGATCATCCTTGATCTCCTGAAAGTTGTAGATCTCCCCGTTGTAGGTCACCATGACGCTGCCATCCTCATTGCCAAGCGGCTGGCGTCCCGCCTCAGACAAATCAATGATGCTCAGACGCCGGTGGCCAAACGACATTCCCTCTTCTACATACACACCGCTCTGATCCGGTCCCCGGTGGTGCAGTGTCTCGGTCATGCGAGCCACGAGTTCGGTATCATTCCAGTTAAATCCACAAATTCCGCACATATAAAAAAACGTTAGCTTCGGCGATCTCAGGCCAGCAACCGGGCACAGCACAACCCATGAAGTCCGCAAAACACCCAAACAATGGAAATCCCTCTGCAAACGCAAGAATGAAGCCATGCGCCATGCTCATTCCCCATGACCTAAACTGCCCCCCTCGGATTCCCCCTCACCGCCGTAGTCCCGACAAGTCGGGATAAGAATTCGGACCCACGTTGCAGTGCGAAAACACGTCCCGTTCACCCACGTTGTCCATGTTCTCCCGAACATGGCTACAAGAAAAGATCCCTCCCCGTAGCCGGATTCGGACTGCTTCACCTTCCAAAATCATGGAACATTGGACTGACCCTTTTTACATTTCTCAAGGAGTGAGGAGCTAGAAGCAAGGAGTCAGGTGTTAAAAAGTAACAAGGGGCCAGTCTGAGCTCGCGCAACTGGCTGAAGGTAGCGGGAGCTTCCAGCTCGCGAAAGAGGAATAGTGCCACGGA
The DNA here is from genome assembly GCA_040224245.1 of Puniceicoccaceae bacterium. Taxonomy (NCBI): domain Bacteria; kingdom Pseudomonadati; phylum Verrucomicrobiota; class Opitutia; order Puniceicoccales; family Puniceicoccaceae; species Puniceicoccaceae bacterium. Next base: position 33,785 of record JBEGIR010000079.1, read on the forward strand.
TGCCTAATGCCTGGTGGCGAATAGCTGGTGGCGAATGGCTGATGGCTCCTGCGGTCCATCCGCTAAGTGAGAAAACGTTGCTTTCCGGCAACTCCGACGCTTCGGGATTTTCCCAAATCCCGCTACAAAACGAAAATCCATGCATCGGAACAACAACCTCCTGCTTGTTTCGTTTTCGCACCTCCGTAGTCCCGACAAGTCGGGATAAGAATTCGGACCCAAGTTGG
>JBEGIR010000080.1 GCA_040224245.1 Puniceicoccaceae bacterium
CCTATCGCCTATAACCTATAACCACCCAAGCTAACACCGTTCGTCCTACGGACTCTCTTGATCCGGCTTCGCCGGAGCAGGATACACGTCGTCCCTCCGTGTAGCAGGTTCAAAAACAATCTCTTTTGTTCCGTAGCGGAATTTGGAAAAATTTCGACCCCCTGGACACTCGAATACCTCAACGGTTCGACCTTTCCCAGCAACAGCTTCAAAAATCACCCACAAAAACCTGTTGCGCACAGCGCATCCTCTTGGACTGGCGCCAGTCCATCCAGTGAAGCTCAGCTGAACGATGTTCCAACTCACAGCAGTGCGTCAGCCTGTTCCATACAACCGCTGTTATTCAACACCGTTCGTCCTACGGACTCTCTCGATCCGGCTTCGCCGGAGCAGGATACACGTCGTCCCTCCGTGTAGCAGGTTCAAAGACAATCTCTTTTGCTCCGTAGCGGAATTTGGAAAAATTTCGACTCCTGGACACTCGAGTACCTCAACGGTTCGACCTTTCCCAGTAACAGGTTCAAGAACCACCACAAAAACCTGTTGCGCGCAGCGTATCCTGTTGGACTGGCCTCGCCAGTCCATCCAGTGAAGCGCAGCTGAACGATGCTCTAATTCCCGCAGTGCGCCAGCCTTCTCCAATACTGAGCCATCCTAAGCTTAAAGCCTTCGCCATCAACCATTTCCGCTTAGCCATCGTGGATCCGCTGCACCCCTCATCATCTGAGAAATCTGGGCAATCGGTGGTTCAAATTCTATATTTTATAACCACAGATCTATGAGATGGACACAGATTCGAATTGATTCGAGACCATCGTCCATCACCCAAAACTGATTAACCATTCCCCAACCCTGTTCTTGTAGCATTTTCGCGAGCTGGAAGCTCCCGCCACCTTGCCTGTCCCGTCCGAAGACATCCCCTATCTTTCTGATTCCAGGTCTCTTCCGAGATTTTGCATTGCCTCAAAGGCTGAATTCTTTTAGCCAAACTTCGTGCAAATTCCCTCCACCTCGTCCCCCTGATAACTGCCATTCAATGGCAACTAACGCAACTGTGACACTTTTGGGGATGTAACGTACAAAAAAGGAAAATCATCAATGCATTCTTTTATCAGATCACCCAATTGTTACGCCAGAATTGCAGGCCTTTCGTATCTTTTGATCATTGGCTTTGGTCTTACTGGGCAACTGTTTATCAGAGATGCGTTGATCGTTTATGGCGATGCAGGCTTGACGGCCAGCAATATCCTTCAGAACGGAACAATTTGGCGGCTGGGTATTACCGGTGATGTGCTGATGCATGCGCTGGATATTCCCGTTATGATCATTCTTTATCTCCTGCTGAAGCAGGTTCACCAACCATTGGCTCTAGTTTCAGTCGCTTTCAATTTGGCGCAAACGGCTGTGCTTGTTGCCAACAAGCTGCTGATGCTGGTGCCGCTGGTCCTCATGAATCATTCAGAGTATGTTGCGGCTTTTGACATGAACCAAATCCATGCACAAGTGATGTTGCTGGCGGATTTGCACAATTACGGCTTTGGGCTGGGTTTGATTTTCTTTGGTTGTGCTTGCATCGGATATGGATTGCTTGTTTTCAAGTCGCGCTATTTTCCAAGATTTCTTGGAGTGCTCATGATGGTAGCAGGTGCAAGTTACTTGACCAATAGCCTGACCTTGCTGATTGCTCCCTCTTTTTCCGGAGTGGTATTTCCCATCTTGCTGCTCTCTTTTATCGGCGAGCTTACCTTTGCCCTATGGCTGGTTTTCAAGGGCATTCATCTTGATCAATGGCATCAAGCAGTGGGTCGAGAGGGGTAGGGCGGCAGAGCGGTACTGTCAGGGTGATAAAACACCAAGACCAAGTCAGGATTTTTTCAAAAGAACTGTCGATTCGAGCCAATGTCATTCGTCTAAGTTGATGTGAAAACCAAAAGTTTTGCACAGCATTCAAGACCATGGTGGCACTCGTTCTGTTGCCACTTCCGCTTTGAACTTCCGCTTGTAAACCCAATTATACCATGAAACCCGACTTCGACTCAGCACTTCAACAACACTTCGACGCAATCTCAAATCGAGACATTGAAGCGTTCAAATCCCATCTCACACGGAATGATACGCTCTACACCATTGTGCAGAACGGATATGCGTTCAAGACCCCTGGCGAGTCTATCGCTATTCACGAAGAGTGGTTCAGGAATCCAGATTGGACGTGGAAAGGCAAAGTCATGCATCGAGTTGTCGGACAGGACGTCGCAATGGCGTTAGTCCGCTATGAGTACCGACCCAAGCCCGAAGATGCGCCGTTGGAAACTTGGCTGACTTATGTATTTGAGCTGCAAGATGGACAGTGGCGCATAGTGCACGATCATAATACCGCACTGGACTTTCCGGCATTCGCACGCGCGATGGGAATGGATGCAGAGTGAAAAAATGCTTTCTGCCTTAAGCCGAATCCCATGAATTTCCGAACCCTGGAGAATTGCACATGAACATCAATACTGAAATCGAAGCGATCAAGAGTTTGATCGCGGCTCGCGAGAAAGCCATCGCCAACGCAGATGCTGAAACTGCCATCGAGCCGTTTGCGCATGACGTTGAGGTCTTCGACCTTCAGCCTCCACTTGCTTTCGCCGGAGCGGATGCGCGCGATCCTGAGGAACTGCGTGCCTGGCTGAAAACCTGGAAGGATGCAGGGCCTCGGGTCGAGTTCCGCGAGTCACGAATGCTATTCGATGGCGACCTTTGCGTTGCTTATGGTCTCAGCCACATGCAAGGGGAAAAAATAGAGGAAGGCGCAGTCGAATTGTGGTTCCGCACGACCCTTGTCTTCATGCGTTCCGAAGAGGGCTGGATGATCGTGCATGAGCACAACTCGGTGCCGATGAAGATGGATGGCAGTGGCCTGGCCGCCGTCGACCTGAAGCCCTGAGGCTCGGAACAAACGTATCGGATGCTGTGATTGTTATACCATTTATGGTTCAAGCAACTGAATCCGATAACATTGTCACCGAAAAACCAACAATCGCTGCGACAAATCAAGCGGGGGGAATTCCTTCCCAGCTCTAAGTGCAATCAATCCCTTCAGTTTGTCGTTTGAGATGCGTGCAGACAATCTGTTCTAGCGGATTGATGTGCTCGGTAGTAGTGGGGAAAAGCAGCACTTGCGGGATGGATGGTCCATTTCCGCTTGGAAGAATATCATACAATAGGAGAAGCAAATGAATAAAAAATGGATCGTGTTTGCAATCGCAGCGATGGTGTCGGGTCCCGCTTTTGCCGCTGAAACAGAGTCTGGCGGTGTGACCCCAAACGTGGCAAAGGGAACCAGGGTTCTTGAAGGTACGGGAATCATCAATGTGATGGGAGATGATTTGCAATTACAGCTCGCCTACGGACAGTTTGTCACCGACGCACTCGAAGTTGCCGTGATTGGTGGATTGCGCGACGATGATCGTTACATGAGCACCGAGCTGGGAGTTCGTGCTGAGTACAACTTCTTCCGTGATTCGGCCTTTGTGCCATTCCTGAACGCCAGCGCTGCCTGGGCTGATGTCGAAGTCGACAGCAGCAATCTCAACACCGATTCTGCCGTGTTTTCAGTTGGTGGCGGTGTAAAATACTTCATTCGCGACAACGTTGCTCTTGGCTTGAGCGGCAGCTACCTTACTGCCTTGGATGATATCTTCGTCGACAGTGAAGACGATGAATTGAAGGCTGACGAATTCCGCATCCTCTTCAGTGTTAGTTACTACTTCAACTAATCGGTAGTCGTGCTGTGCTTCGGCCCATCCCGTCATCCGGGGAAGAGTCCCCAAAATTGTTAAAACTTTGAGGTGGTTTCCCGCCCCCAAGCGACCAAGCTTGGAGGCAGCAAAACTAACAAGATAAGGAAACCACCATGGAAAAAAGTGACCTATTGGAACGTCTGCATCAAGCGGATT
>JBEGIR010000081.1 GCA_040224245.1 Puniceicoccaceae bacterium
GGAGAGGATGGAAGTGAAGCAGCCGGATTTGGTCAGCCCTCACGCACCAGCATTTTTGACTACATCCCAGTGCCTGCTCATCAGCGCTGGATGAATGGCGGGCGTTTTGATGGTGGGCAGTTGTTCCCACGGGAAAAGGAACTTCGAGAGTGGTATCGTCGGTTGTTGAATCTGGTTCGCTCAGAGGCGGCATTTCTGGGAAGCAGTACAAGCCTGCACCGCCTTAATGCATCCGAAAATCCCGGATATCCAGCATCGGATGTGTATGCCTTTGAGCGTCAAAAGGGCAGGGAGCGAATTGTCGTAGTGGTGAACTTTCGCGATGACCTGCAGCAGTTTGAGTTGAGGTTGTCGGGTGACGAGGCAATGCATGTTTCCAGCTCACCGCACGTGTTGCTGGGCAAGGGAAGGGTGCAGGCGAACCCCGTCACCGACACGGGAACCGGGCGGCACCTCACGGTCGAATTGGAAGCGAATGGATTTCTCATCCTGAAATTTGAGTAACACTGTGTCCTGAAGTTGGATCGCGTGCGAGCAAAGCAGCGCACCCATCGGGATCATTCCGGCAGGATGTCGGCCTGGATTTGCCAGAGTTTGGCATACTGCCCGCCCTTGCGAATCAGGTCCTCATGGCAACCCTGCTCGATGATGCTTCCGCGATCGAGGCAAACAATATTGTGGGCATGGCGGACCGTGGAAAGCCGGTGTGCAATGACAACGACTGTGCGTCCCTTCATGAGCTGGTCCAGTGCTTCCTGGATGTATTTTTCGGTCTCTGTGTCCACGCTCGAAGTGGCTTCGTCGAGAATGACAAGATGCGGGTTGCGCAGCATGATGCGCGCAATGGTCAATCGCTGTTTTTCACCCTGGCTGAGCCTTACTCCACGCTCCCCAATGAGCGTGTCCATTCCCTGGGGCAGGCGTTGAACGAAATCCCAGGCGCGTGCGGAACGCAGGGCTTCGATCATTTCGGGTTCGCTCGCGTTTGCATTGGCAAGTGCCAGATTGGTGCGAACGGTTCCATCAAAAAGGAACGGTTCCTGTGCAACATAGCCAATGTGACTGCGCAGGTCGGCAAGATCGTATTCGCGCACGTCGTGACCGTTAAGCGTGACGCGACCAGAGGTCACATCGTAATAGCGCAGCAGCAGGTTTGCGACCGTGCTTTTCCCTGCTCCGGTGTGGCCGACCAGTGCAGTGACTTCTCCGGGCTTGAGCGTGAGATTGAAACCCTGCAGCACCTCGGGGCGGTCCGGGTATGCAAATCCAACATCTTCGTAGCGAATTTCCCCGAGTACATCGTCGAACCCAATGGGGTTTTCCGGGTTCTGAATGTCGACGGGATGGTCAATGATCTCAAAAACGCGTTCACCCGATGCCTTCCCGGCGGCAAGCATGTGGTTGATGCCGTTCAACCGTCCGAGCGGTTCATACAACATGGACGCATAGGCAAAAAACGCGATGAATTCGCCCGCTGAAATCAAGCGCTGGGACAGCAGGTATCCGCCATAACCAACAACGGAAACGAGTCCGAGGCTGGAGATGAAATTGGTTCCGGGATTGTAGATGGACCAGCGCCACATGACTTTCAGGGTGCGCACGCGAAGTTCCTCGGCAATCTGGCGAAAGCGCTTGGATTCCCGCTCCTGCAGGGCAAAGGACTGGATGATGCGGTTGGCCTGGATGTCTTCCACGAGCATGCTGTTCATCTCGCCGGAAGTTTCGCGAACATCCCTGTGGTTCAATCGGGTGGCACGTGCGTGTGACACTCCCAACCAGAGCACAATGGGAAGGGGCAGTACAATGAGGGCGGCAAGTGTGCCGTTCATCAGGAACAACATCGTGATCACTCCGATGAGCATGAGCAGTGCAGTGCTTCCCTGTTCGGTGCCGTCGAGCAGGGCGCGCTCGACATTGTTCACGTCTTCGATCACGCGGGAGGCGATGTCACCGCTCTTGCGACGGTCGTAAAACGAGATTGGCAGTTCGAGCAATTTGGCGTGAATCTCCTCGCGGATGTCGATCAGTACCTTTTGCTCAAGCAGGTTATTGACGCGGATACGAAGGAAGTTGAGGAAATCCCTCCCCAAATAACTCGCCAGCATCAGCACAGCGGCCAGGATCGCAACAGAAGTGTTGGCCTGTTCCAGCAGCCGGTCGACCGCATATTGGATCACTTTGGGAACGAAGAGTGCAAACGCAGTGGTCCCCAATGCGAAAGCAAGGGTCAGGGAAAACAGCCACGGGTAGCGGAGCAGGTATTTGGATACACGATAGATCGGATTCATAGCCAGTGCTTCGAAAGCAGTTTGCGTTCGAGAAAAAAACAAGCCAAAACCTTAAGAATGATGATGGAGGGTCCTGGCAAGAAGGACTTTTCAGAATCTTACCGGGGTGCAGGAGGAGTGGACTGGAGCCTGAGGTGAACCGCGGGATGGGTGGTGACGGGTAACCACTTGGGGTAATCCTCAGTAGTGGCAGATACGGAGAGGCAGGAAATACCGGTGAAGAGTGCTTCGGGCAGATGCAAACGGATGATTTGGGAATCCGACTCAAGTGAGACCGCATTGACCAGATCGACCATATCGGACTCAGCGGATTTCAGATTCCAGTCCCAGTGGGATGGGGTGAGCCAAAGGTCCAGATGATGCAGTGCGGGAGTTGCATGGCTGTCACAGGGGGTGTCCCAAAATTCGATGATAAAGCGCAAGCCTGTTCCAAGCAGTGAAGCGGGGTCTGGAAGCGGACCCGCAAGGGTCAGGATAAGGGTGCGACCGCGAAAGTGTGCTTTCAGTTCGATTTGCACCAGATCCAGAAAGTTGCGTTTCGCATCCCCGCTGAGGTTTCCAGCAGGGTCTGTTGTGCGGATCACAGTCGATGGCGATTCACTGTTTTCTGCCCGAAGGAAAGCGGAAAGAAGCAAGACCGGAAGCAGGAGCAGGGTTGACCTGTGAAGCTGGGCAACGGTTGAGCTGAGCATGAAATACCAGCCTGCAATTTTTTTGAGATTTTGCAATCAAGTGAACCCGGATCCCGTTATGTGAGTCAAATACAGTGTCTATGTATTGGGGAGACTAATAGAAGATAGAAATAGCAGAGGCGGCGAGAGGAGGACTCGCCGCCTCACTTCTGTACGGAGGTAGTGTTTGCGGATGTGTGCGAACGAGCGAAGTCTCAACCAAAGTCATCGTGTGAGATCCATCGAAGCCCTGCGCAGCTTGATAGTTGCTGCCAGAGCGAATTTTTGCTCTGATTGATTAGTAAAACTTAAGAAAACTATTCGAGATATTAGAAAAAGTCTTTTATTTCCGAAGGAGATCTGCTATCGATAGAACAGGTTTAGGAGTTCTTGCTTCAACAACCGTCGAAATTGCAGAGAAGGGTCACTTGGGAAGTGCCTTGGCCGTTCAAGACTGAGCTGTCAGAGTTCACCGGAGTCGGTGGAGCTGCTATCCTTCGGCGGAATGAATCGAGAAAACCTTCATCCTACACAATTCGCATGGTTTTATCTCGAAAGGTTAAAGGAATATGGCAATCGATCCAAAATTGATTGAGGAACTCAACATCCGTCGTCAGGAGGCGTTTGATGGTGGGGGCAAGGACAAACTGGCAAAGCGCAAAGAGAAAGGGTTGCTGTCGGCCCGGGAACGTCTGGACATTCTGTTTGACGAAGGCTCGTTCCAGGAGTTTGGAATGCATGCCCAGAACAGTTGCAAGAGCTTTGGACTCGCGGAGAAGAAAATGCCGGGGGACGGTGTTGTCACGGGCATCGGGTATGTGAATGGGCGTCTGGTGGCGGCCTATGCGCATGATTTTACGGTCAGCGGAGGATCCCTGGGGCGCATTCATGCGAAGAAGGTATGCACGCTGATGGACTACGCCATGAAGGCGGGATGTCCGATTGTCTGCGTCAACGATTCGGGAGGGGCCCGGATCCAGGAGGGTGTGGATTCGCTTTCCGGATATGGACAGATCTTTTTTCGCAACGTGCAGGCGTCCGGATTGATTCCGCAGATTTCCATCATCGCAGGTTCCTGCGCGGGGGGTGCTGCTTATTCTCCGGCACTGACTGACTTTCTCATCATGACGCGCAAGAACTCTGCGATGTTCATTTGCGGTCCTCAGGTGATCCGCAGTGCCACTGGCGAGCAGGCCGAACTGGAGCAGTTTGCAACTGCCGCAGCCCATGCCTCGGTGAGTGGAAATATTCACATGGTTGCTGAGGATGACGGTCACGCAGTGGAATTGTCAAAAACACTGCTGTCTTACCTTCCGCTCAATAACATGGATGAGCCACCACACCAGCTGACCGATCAGATCAGTTTTGAGGAGAACCCGGTTTTCAATGAGCTGATTCCATCGGACTCGAAGATGGCCTTTGATGTGCACAAGGTGATCCATGCCCTGGTGGACGAAGGGAGTTTCTTCGAGATCATGAAGGACTACGCGAAGAATATTGTGACGGGATTTGCGCGCATCGACGGAGTGGTGGTCGGTATTGTAGCGAACCAGCCGAACTTCAAGGCGGGTTGCCTGGACATCGACGCCTCGGACAAGGGAGCGCGCTTTGTGAGGGTGTGCAATATCTATCACATTCCGATTGTGACGCTGGTGGATGTGCCGGGATTTTTTCCGGGGCTTGCGCAGGAGCGTGGAGGCATCATCCGGCACGGGGCCAAGATGCTTTTTGCCTATGGGGCAGCCACGGTGCCCAAGATCACGCTGATCATGCGCAAGGCGTATGGTGGTGCCTATCTGGCAATGTGCAGCTCAGATCTGGGTGCTGATCTCGTGTATGCATGGCCGAGTGCCGAGATTGCAGTGATGGGCGCGGATGGTGCGGTGAAGATCATCTTTGGCAAACAGCTCAAGGAGGCCGAAAATCCGAGTGATCTGATGGCAAAACTGAATGCCCAGTACCGGGAGGAGTTTGCGTCTCCCTACCAGGCGGCAGCGAACGGGTTGATCACGGACGTGATTGATCCCTCTGCAACACGTGGCACGATCTCACTTGGCCTTCGAAGCCTGCTTTCGAAGCGTGAAACCCGCCCGCCAAAAAAACACGGAAATATTCCGCTCTAAGAGGAGGATGTGACGATGATTATACTGGCAACCTTGCACGATTTTTCGGACGCGCTGATCCATCTTGCCGGATTTGTATTTGTGCTGTTTGTACTAAGCCTGCTCTGGGTGCTGCTCGAAGCAGTCGGAGCGTTTTTTCGGGCACGGGACAAGCGGCCAGTAATGGCTGTGGCAAGCGCACCCGCTGCGGTGACGTCCGTCCCTGCGAGTTCTGATCAGGGAATTCCCGAGGAAGAAGTGGTCGTGATCGCTTCAGCGGTGGCGATGTTGCTGGGCAAACGCGCGCATCGCATTGTTTCGATCCGAAGCTCGGGTCTTGACTGGAGTCGGGAAGGACGGCGCCAGCTACTTCAATCCCATCGCGTTCAGAAATAGCGGACAATCCGCATGCATAACCCATTTGAAAACTATTCCATGAAGAAAAAATTACGCATTACGGTCAAAGGCCAAACCTACGATGTGATCGCCGAGATCCTCGACGATGAAATTGCCTCTCCAGCTCGAAGTGCTTCGGTGCCAGTGGCAGCTACTCACACCGATGTTCCTGCCGCTGCACCGGCACCCACTGCAAAGAGTTCAGCACCTGCACCTGCGGCTCAAGGGGATCTTCCCAGTCCAATTGCGGGCACGGTAGTTTCTGTTCAGAAACCCGTTGGCAGCTCCGTCGCAGAGGGTGATGTGGTGATGGTGTTGGAGGCCATGAAAATGAACACGGAAGTGACGGCACCCGGCTCGGGTAAAGTCACTGCAGTTCATGTTGCTGTTGGGCAGAATATTGAAGAGGGGCAGGCCCTGATGACCATCGCCTGAGGCGATTTCAACCACAGGATACCCGATCATGGATACCTTTTTTGAGACGCTCACGTCGGGCGGCTTTTCGATGTTGACCTGGCAGATGGTCGTGATGTGGGCAGTGGTCATTGCGCTGCTCTATCTCGGCATCGCCAAAAAATTCGAACCGCTGCTGCTGGTCCCGATCGCGATGGGTGCGCTGCTTGCGAACCTGCCGATCGAGCACATCATTCTGAAGGAACCGGTCTTTGATGAGATGGGGCACCTGATCGAAGCCGGAGGCCTGTTCTACTACATCCAGCAGGGAGTGAAACTGGAATTGTTTCCCCCCATCATTTTCCTGGGTGTCGGCGCGCTCACAGATTTTGGACCACTGATTGCGAATCCACGCACACTGCTCCTGGGGGCGGCTGCCCAGTTTGGCATTTTTGCAACCTTTTTGGGGGCGGCAGGCAGTGGCCTGTTCACGATCAATGAGGCGGCTGCAATTGGAATCATTGGTGGAGCAGATGGCCCCACGTCCATTTTTGTGGCCAATAAGCTGGCTCCGGAGTTGCTGGGCGCCATCGCAGTGGCGGCCTACTCCTACATGGCTCTGGTACCGGTGATCCAACCACCAGTCATGCGCCTGCTCACGACGCAAAAGGAACGCCGCATTCGCATGAAATCCTTACGCAAGGTCAGTCGCACGGAGAAGCTCGTGTTTGCGGTCATGGTCATGAGCTTCTGTCTTTTGTTTGTGCCAGATGCGGCTCCACTCATTTCGATGCTGTTCATCGGAAATCTCATTCGTGAGAGTGGAGTGACGGATCGCCTGGCAAAAGCGGCACAGAATGAAATCATCAACATTGTGACGATTTTCCTCGGGTTGACAGTGGGATTGAAGATGTCTTCAGCCAATTTTCTGGATGCGAAAACCCTGGGCATCCTGCTCTTGGGTATCGTAGCGTTTGTTGTGGCAACCGCTTCGGGAGTGATCATGGCAAAGCTGATGAACCTGATCTGGCGCAACAACCCGGTGAACCCATTGATTGGTTCTGCAGGTGTTTCCGCTGTCCCCATGGCCGCGCGGGTGAGTCATGTTGAGGGACAGAAGGCCGACAAGGGCAATTTCCTTCTGATGCACGCCATGGGACCCAATGTTGCCGGCGTCATCGGATCGGCACTGGCTGCAGGGTATTTCATTTCAGCACTTGGCGGGCTTTAGTTGCCGAACTGATTTATCTGCCAATTTTCACAAAAAGGCCGCGCTTGTGTGATAACGAGCGCGGCCTTTTTTGGGGGGTGGAAAAGTATGGGATTTGGAAATCAGAAGGCTCCGAACTTGCCCAGCAGCACACCCGCTGCGATGGCGGAACCGATGACGCCGGCAACATTGGGGGCCATGGCATGCATCAGGAGGAAATTGTTGGGATCCTCCTTGTGACCGACATGCTGCACGACGCGGGCAGAGTCGGGAACGGCCGAAACGCCTGCGGCACCAATCAGTGGGTTGAGTTTGTTGTCTCCCTTGAGGAACAGATTCATGAACTTCGCAAAAATGACTCCGCTTGCGGTTGCCACTGCAAACGCAAGTGCACCGAGGGCGAAGATTTTGACGGAGTCAATGGTGAGGAAATATTTGGCCTGTGTGGATGCTCCGACACAGAAGCCGAGCAAAATGGTCACGATATCAATCATGGCATTGCGGGCTGTGTTTGCCAGACGCTCCGTAACGCAGCTTTCCTTGAGCAGGTTGCCGAAGCAGAGCATGCCAACGAGCGGGATGGAGCCGGGTGCGATCAATGCGCAGATGATGAACGTGCCAATCGGGAAGAGGATTTTTTCCTTTTTGCTGACGACTCTGGGGGCCTTCATGCGCATCAGGCGCTCCTTTCGGGTTGTGAGCAGTTTCATGATCGGTGGCTGAATCACGGGCACCAGTGCCATGTAGGAGTAGGCGGCAACTGCGATCGCTCCGAGCAGGTGAGGAGCGAGTTGGGAGGAAAGAAAGATGGCGGTAGGTCCATCAGCTCCGCCGATGATGGCGGTGGAAGCTGCCTCTTTGCCGGAAAAACCCAACAGGAGTGCACCGATGAGCGTCAGGAAAATCCCCGTTTGAGCAGCGGCACCCAGCAAGACCAGTTTGGGGTTGGACAGCATGGTTGAGAAATCGGTCATCGCCCCAATTCCCAGAAAAATGAGTGGCGGATAGATGCCCTGTCCGACACCAAAGTAAAGGATGTTGATGACACTGCCTTCATCCAGATAGCCCAGATTCATACCGGGAATCGAAGGAATGATGTTGCCCACGAGAATGCCAAAGCCAATGGGCACCAGAAGCAGGGGTTCGTAGTCCTTGGCAATCGCGAGGTAGATAAAGACAAAGGCGATGAGAATCATCAGCAGGTTCTGCCAGGTCAGGTTGGCAAAACCGGTGGTTTGGAAAAAATCAATGAGTGTGTCCATGGATATTTGTAGATTGGGGTCACACGGGGGCTTACCCGATACTGAGCAGCTCCGCTCCCTGGCTGACGGCGTCTCCGGGGTTTACCGAAACCGCAATCACCGCACCATCGACATGGGCATTGATGACGTTTTCCATCTTCATGGCTTCCATCTTGAGCACGGGTTGTCCCTTGCGAACGGTATCTCCCACCTTGACAAACACTTCCATGATCGCACCTGGAATGGGTGCTGTGACCGGGGATCCGCCTGAGACCGATGACGGAGCGGGTGTGGCAGTGGCAGACTTGGAAGACGGCGTTGCACCGGGCTTTGCCTGCGGTGCTTTAGCGGGAATGGGTCGGGTCCGTCCCGCCATGTCGTCGCCGACGCTCTTGACATTGACCTTGTAGGTGGTGCCGTCGATTTCGAGTTCTGCCGCATCGAGGGAGAAGGATTTGACTTGGACTTTGTAGCTCTTGTCCTTGATCGAAAGTTCGTAGGTTTTCATGGATTCAGCTCAGTTTTCGGGTTGCGAGAGTGCGCATCTTTCCGGCGACACCCCAGGCTTGTTGGTTTTCATCCCTGCGGATGGTCAGTTTGGTGTAGTCGGTCAGTTGCTCGTATTCCTGTTCGGCTGCGATCACGTAGGCAATGACCGCTTGCAGCTCGGGCGAAAGCGAAGCGGGTGCGGAAGTGGATGCTGAGGTTTGCGCCGCCGATTTGGCGGTGTCTGACGTTGTAGTTGTTGGGCGGGGTTTGCGCTTTCCACTGAGCAACGGCAGCAGCGAAATATAGGCGAACGTGAGCACGAGTCCGGTGAAGACGATCAACATGCCAAAAATTGAGATTTCGACTCCGTTTTCGGCGCTCACGTTGTCCCATCCGTAGTTGCGTTCGGACGGCACGCTTGCGTGCTGGGTGGTTGTTGAAGCCGGAGCCTGTACTTCCTGCGATTGCAGGTTGAGTGATGTCTGCGTCTCCATGGTCAAAGCGGGATGTTTCCGTGTTTTTTGGGTGGATTCGAATCCTGCTTGCCCTCGAGCATGCTCAGCGCTTTGCAGATGCGGAGGCGGGTGCGCAGCGGGCGGATGATGTCATCGATATAGCCGCGTTTGGCCGCCTCATACGGATTTGCGAAATTCTGTGTGTATTCCTCCTGTTTTTGTGCAAAAACTTGCGCCCCTTGTTCTCCTGCAGCGGCTACCTCACGTGCGTAGAGGATTTCGGTGGCTCCTTTGGCACCCATGACCGCAATCTCGGCGCTGGGCCAGGCGTAGTTGATGTCGCCACGCAGGTGTTTGGAACTCATCACGCAGTAGGCACCACCATAGGATTTACGGGTTGTGATCGTGATCTTTGGAACGGTGGCTTCGGCGTAGGCATAGAGCAGTTTGGCTCCGTTTCGGATGATGCCGCGGTGTTCCTGATAGGTGCCGGGCATGAAGCCGGGAACATCGACGAAAGTGACAACCGGAATGTTAAAACAGTCACAAAATCGCACAAAGCGTGCTCCCTTGATGGATGCATTGTTGTCCAGTACCCCTGCGAGCACCTGAGGCTGATTGGCCACAATGCCAACAGCTGTTCCGTTGTAGCGTCCAAACCCGACGATGAGGTTGTCCGCATAGTGGGGTTGAATCTCGAAAAAGTGGCCGTCATCCACCGTCAGCTTGATAACCTGTTTCATGTCGTAGGCATGATTGGGATTGTCGGGCAGGATGGCATTGAGTTCGGGAATTTCCCTGTCGCAGGGATCGTCAGTCTCCAGCCTGGGCGTCTGCGCCAGGTTGTTCTGGGGAATGAAACTGAACAACTCCCGCATCATGGCGATGGTTTCTTCTTCCGACGCAGCCGAGAGGTGGGCAACGCCGCTGGTTGTCGTGTGAACCGAGGCTCCACCAAGTCCCTCTACGTCTACATCTTCATGCGTGACGGCCTTCACGACCTTAGGACCCGTCAGGAACATGTAGCTGTTTTTCTCCACCATCAGCGTGAAGTCGGTCAAGGCAGGCGAATACACTGCACCGCCAGCGCAGGGACCGAAGATGCCTGAGATTTGGGGAATCACTCCCGATGCCATGACATTGCGCAGAAAGATGTCGGTGTAACCTGCCAGGCTTTCGATTCCCTCCTGGATGCGCGCTCCCCCTGAATCGTTCAATCCGATGACCGGTGCGCCATTTTTCATGGCCATGTCCATGATCTTGCAGATTTTTTCGGCGTAGGTTTCTGACAGGGAACCTCCAAACACGGTAAAGTCTTGAGAAAAAACATATACCAGACGGCCATCAATTGTTCCATAACCTGTGATGACACCGTCACCGGGGAATTGTTTGGAGGCCATCCCAAAGTTCTGACACCGGTGTTCCTTGAACATGTCAAACTCCTCAAATGATCCTTCATCGAGCAACATTTGAATGCGTTCCCGGGCGGTGAAGCGGCCTTTGGCGTGGTGTTTGGCTATGCGATCTTCTCCGCCGCCCAAGCTCGCCTCGCGTCGCTTGTTCATGAGGAGCTGTATCTTTTCGTCCATTTGACTCATGGTGTGTGGTGTTTGTGAGATATGGTGGTTTTGTGTTGTGAAAAAAACTTCGTATAACCTTCGATTTTTGCAAACGAAAGGATTGAAGTGTGAAAAGGGGAAAGATGGGGTGGGGGCTGTAGGAAAAATGCGGTTGATCAGGCGTTGTAGTAGACCTGATACATCGTACGACGTCCGAGCAATTGGTCAATTTTGTCCTGAATTGCCATGCGACTGTCATTGTGGAGCCATTCATCCCAGTTGGATTCGTTGTTCCAGGTACTGATCACGATGTATTCCTCAGGGTCATCCGCATTCATGAGGGTTTCACCTGAGACATATCCCCTTTGAGCCAGTGCAAGTGAGCGCATCTCGAGCAACAGGGGTTTGAGTTCGTTCGCTTTTTCAGCGGGAACCCGGCGGTACAGAATCACTTTGATTGCCATGGTATCGTAGGGGTTGGGGTATTAGGCCTTGGTGTTTTGGTGTTCGCATTGTTTAGTAAAACTAATGCACGGCTTGGCTCAACCCTAATCTGTCTGCGGGGGTGCGATTCTGGGAATCCCGAATGCAACGCATCGAATCGGGCATTATTCAGAAACATTTCTCTGGATGGATGTCGACAGCATGCTGGGGTCCTTGGGAACCCAGAGTGGCCCAGAGAGAACTCCGTCTGGCGCATCCTGCATGGAATCCACGGTTGAGGGGCCAACACCTTCGTTGAACTGAAACCACCCGACGAGTCCGCTGCGGTCTGACTCCTCGACAAAGAGTGATGTTTGGCGAATGGAGTCTGCATCGCGAGCGACATTCCACAAACGGACCCAATCGATCACACCATCAAAGGCACGGTCGGATTGCTGGCGTTCTCCGATGAAAAGCGGGTGTTCGCGGGAAGCCAGTGGACCGCCGAAAGAATCCACATTGAGCTCCACCTCCACAGGTTTCCCATCGATAAAAAGATGGATTTGCTGTCCGTCGTAGGTGGCGGCGACACGATACCAGCGATTCAGCGCGATACTGCCTTTTGGCGAGTTTCCGGCGACAAGGGTTCCATCTGGCATTTCAATCGCAAAGACCAGACAGTGATCCGGGTAGAAGGAATTGTTGGTTCCGTTGACAAACAGGCTGTAGGTGTCGCGATCCAGAATGCGTCCATATCCGATATCTCCGAATTCACCGTAGGAGCGCAGGTAAAAGGAACCCTCTAGCGTGAGGGACTGGGTCAGGTTGTAGGCAGGTCTGTCCTCAAAGCGAACGGCATCATTATTTCCGTCGAACAGCAATGCAAAATCGGAGTCGGCAGAAGTGAACACGCGGACTGTGGTGCTGAATTCGCCATGCGTATCATCGGTGATGGTGTAGCGAAAACTCTCGTGCCCAATGAAGTCCTCTGCGGGGGTGTAAGTGATCAAATCGCCTTCGAGCACCGCTGTTCCGTTTGCAGGGTTCTCAATTTCCAGCACACGAATCGCATCATCAGAACGGTCAAAATCGTTGAGAAGAATGGGGATCGATACACTTCCTCCCCGCGAAACCACGGCCTGGTCCGGCAGGGCAACAGGGCCGGGGTGGATGACTTGCACGCTTGCGTTTGATGTGCCGCCGCTAGCGTCTGCGATGGTGTAGCCGATGCGGTCGATTCCCAGAAACTGACTGGGATCCGGTGTGTATTGCAACTCCTGGTTGGGTGTGATGCTCACCTCTCCCACTTCTCCCTGATAGAGTGAAATGATGGAGAGGGCATCGCCATCGGGGTCGGAATCATTCGCCAGTACGGGTAGCGGCAGGCTGAAGTCGGTCTGAATGAAGCGATCATCCAATGCCATTGGCGCCCTGTTGCGGCGATCATCCAATTCGGTTCCAAAAATGCGCAGATTCCAGCGGTTCAGTGAACCCGTGCCTCCACTGTCAAGATCCTCAATGCGCAGGGTCCAGGTGCCCATTGAGCTTTCATCCCAGAACTGCACGGAGTTGAAGTCCCACTCGGCATAGCTGCCGATGGCATCATCGTGTGGGTGGGACAAAACGCTCTCGGTTCCCGACGGAGATATGAGGGTGATGCGCAAATCACCCCAATCCGAGTGCAATATTCTGGGGGTGAGGATGACCTGTTCGATGCGGAGGTTGCGACTGACTTCAATGGAGCTTTGAAGCGGTGTGCCGGATGAAGGGATAAACTGGGACACATTGCGGGAAGCAGTGGTGGATACCTCCGGGCCAACATTGCTCCAGACGACGGAGGCCTGGATCGCTGCTGAGGCATCCACGCGGCCAAATCCGTATTGGTCATTGAAATACAGGCCCGCTCCATTTTGCTGCCATCCTTCGTCATCCGCATCTACGCGCACGGCGGTTTTGGCGAGAATGTGTTGCACATCCCTCCAGCCGAGCAGTGGGTTTGCCTCGAGCATGAGTGCGATCACTCCAGACACCATGGGAGCGGCCGCCGAAGTGCCACTGAAGTTCGAAGTGTAGTCTCCGAGTGGATTGTATCCCCTGCTGCCAACCCGGTCGGTCGTGAAGATGCCAAGAGTTTGACCCCCGCTGGGTGCGCTGATCAGTAAGGGGGCACCTGTCTCGCTGTAACTGGCGCGTGTGCCTGCATTGCCAATCGCACCTACGGCGATGGTGTAGCGACTGTTGGCCCAGGAATTGTAGTTTACGTTGGATCCAAGTTCGTGGTCATTGCCTGCGGCAAAAACAAACAGGTTTCCGCGTCCAGCGCGACCTTGCCGAACGCCAGTGGCCAGGGCCAGGTTTCCAAGGGTATCGTGACCCACCATGCCGACCAGATCATCGTCGGGGGATCCGACTGCGGGACCCCACGAATTGTTGTAGATGGCAACAATCTGATGCTGATGACTGAGTGCCTGAGCGGATTCTGCATCAGTGTGACTTTTGCCAATGTAGCGAATGGGGACGATGTGCGCTCCGTAGGCGACACCGACAGAACCGATTTGATTGTCAACAGCTGTGATGATGCCGGAGACAGCCGTGCCGTGGCTTGGGTCACGCTCGGTGTCGTTGTCGGTGACAGGACTCCCGTTGAGATTGAGTGCGAGATCAGATCGGATGTTGGCTTCAAGATCCGGGTGGTCCATGTCAACCCCGGTGTCGATCACAGCGATGAGCACACCGCTGCCGCTCAGTCCCCAGTCCCATGCGGGCAGCAGGTTCAGGTCTTCTCCGCGTCGTCCATAGCGGAGTCCGGCGTTGGTGATGTGCCATGCCTCTCCAAAGGATGGGTTGTTTGTGGGGTTTCCAGTCGCTGCCTGAGGGCTTGCATGCAGGTTGCGGTTCTGGCGTTCATGCCACAGGATAGTAGGTTCGGAAGTGAGCGCACGCTCAATTTCGTCCGCCTCCATTGGAGATTTTGAAAAATCGAGTGTGAAGAATCCGTCGAGCGCGCCGATGGCTCCAAGATCCTGTGCATTCCAGGTTTTCAGTGTGGACGCTGGCAGTGGCTCACCGCTTGTTCGCACCACCCAGTGATCCGTCAACGTTGAGTCAGTCTCCCCGTTTTCGGGGCTTGCATGAACGGCAAGGCAATTCCATGCGACACCCCAGAGCAGCAGTGTCTTTTGCAGTATCTGAAAACAACGCATCATCACCCAGTATGTATGAGTTTCTACACCGACTGCAAGCGACTGGATTCGATCCGATCTACGAAGTGGATTGGCAACAACTGCATGCAGGGAATGCGTTTGGGTTCAGCACCCCTACATGAGAATTCCGGCCAGCGTGTGTTTTCGATCAGAGCAGTCTAAACCCAAAACTTTGCGGCAAACAGCACGGTTAAAGCATACATCAGGGGAGTGATTTCCCTGTGTTTGCCAGTGACCAGTTTGAGGACCACGAACGAGATCATGCCAAAAACAATGCCCTCTGCAATGGAGAATGCCAGTGGCATCATGATGATCGTGAGGAAGACTGGAATCAGATCCGTGAAGTCGTCCAGTTTCACGTTGCGAATGGGAGTCATCATCATCGCACCGACGACGACCAGTGCTGAGGCGGTTGCCGCCGCTGGAATCATCAGAAAGAAAGGTGATAGGAACAGTGCGAGCAGGAACATCACGGCTGTCGTCAACGCCGTCAAGCCGGTGCGTCCTCCCTCAGCGACTCCCGATGCGCTTTCGACGTAGGTGGTGACAGTGGAGGTTCCGACGATGGCTCCGAAGGTCGTTCCGATCGCATCCGCAAACAGGGCCTGCTTGGCTCGTGGGACGCGTCCTTCATCGTCCAGCATTTCCGCCTTGGAGGAGACTCCGATGAGCGTGCCGATGGTATCGAACATGTCCACAAAGAGGAAAGTGAACAGCACAACAGCCATATCGAGGGTGAATATCTCTTTCCATTCAAATTTGAAAAACAGTGGGGAAAGGGATGGGGGAGTGAGATCAATGGATGTCGGCAATTGGGTGACGCCGAGCGGAATCCCGATCAACGTGCCCACGGAGATTCCGATCAGCAGTGCACCGCGAATTTTGAGCGCGAGCAGAGCTCCGGCAACAAAGATAATCAGCAGCGCGAGGGCGGGGGCGGGATTGGCAGCCATCTCACTGAGATCTCCCAGACCGACGAGGGTTGCTGGATTGGATACAATGATACCTGCGTTTTTAAGTCCGATGAACGCAATGAAGATCCCGATCCCAACAGAGATCGCATGCTTGAGGTTGAGTGGGATGGAGTTGATGATCATTTCACGGATGTTGAAGGCCGTGAGGATGAGGAAAAGGATGCCTTCGAGAAAGACCGCAGTCAGGGCAAACTGCCAGCTGTGTCCCATGCCCAGACAGACCGTGAAAGCAAAAAACGCGTTCAGTCCCATTCCGGGGGCCAGGGCAAAGGGCAGGTTGGCTGCAAACGCCATCACCATGGTCGCGACTGCAGCGGAGAGTGCAGTTGCGGTGAAGACCGACCCCTTGTCCATGCCAGCAGCACTCAGGATGTCAGGATTGACTGCGAGAATGTAGGCCATGGTCAGGAAGGTTGTGATTCCCGCCATGATTTCGGTGCGCACGGTGGTGCGGTT
This sequence comes from Puniceicoccaceae bacterium, assembly GCA_040224245.1. Classification (NCBI taxonomy): domain Bacteria; kingdom Pseudomonadati; phylum Verrucomicrobiota; class Opitutia; order Puniceicoccales; family Puniceicoccaceae; species Puniceicoccaceae bacterium. Next base: position 15,861 of record JBEGIR010000081.1, read on the forward strand.
TTGGGAGAGTTTGAAGAGATTTTCGAACATGTTGATGAACGGGTTGGTGTAATTCAGGCAGTCGGAATGGGGGTTGTGATGATCAGAATGTCCATTTCACTGCGGCAGTGGGGCGAATTTCAAAGCCTTCGATTCCTCCAAAGTTATTGGAAAGTTCGATTTCCGTGCCGATGGAAAAGTGTGAGTTCACGTTATACCAGAGTTGGGGTTCAGCGAGAAAGACATAGCTTTTGCCAAAAAAGAGATCTTCCTTCCAGAAATCGGCAAAGCCGGAGAACGTCATTTTGCCCTGAAGGAAATTCACAAACCAGACCAACGTCAGTTGAAAGTTGTGCGGTTCGTCAGTTGGAGTTTGCGTAATGTGCTTGTACATCACCTGGAAACTGACACCGGAGTTGAAGTCTTCGGCAAGCCAGTTGTAGGCGATCCCGGCAAGATAGGCATTTCCAAAGGAGAATTCGTTGGTAAGTCCACCATTGTATTCGATGTGGGCTGCAAAACCGGAGTCGCCAAGGCGGAATTCGCGGGCAAATTCGCCGTAGGCTGACTTCACCTCCGCATCGTAGTCAAAGTCAATGAACAGGAAAGTGCTGCCCCAGTCATCGGGTTTGAACATTTCAAAAGTGGAGGTTGGGTGTTCCCGCTCGAAGTCATAGTGCAGTTGCAGGTTTTGTGCAGAAACCGTGCAGAAGGTGACGAATGTGAGTGCGATCAGTGCAGTGCGTTGGGTCATGTCGGTGAGACTTGTGGTTTTGGAATGGGTTGTGTGTTGCGATTCCGGCGATGCATTCGACGGAATCCTGTGAATCGCTATTAAAAATTAATGATGGAAACAATTCTTAAAATTAGCTTTTCTTATTTTTAGAATCTGGGCATGCTGCGCTGCAAACGCAGGCCGGTGTGCCCGGTGATTCGACATCCAGCGATTGCACTCATGAATGACACGACTTATCGATTTCGACTCCGGGACAGTATCATCGGACTTCAGTTCCTGCTGGTCGCCTTTGGAGCGCTCGTGCTGGTTCCCATTCTGACAGGATTGGACCCCAATGTAGCACTGTTTACGGCGGGTCTCGGGACTCTGATTTTCCAGTTGGTGAACCGTCGGGAGGTTCCTCCCATCTTTCTGGCTTCGTCCTTTGCATTCATCGCTCCGATCCTGTATGGGGTTCAGACTTGGGGCGTTGCAGGAACGATGTCGGGTCTGTTTGCAGCGGGGATTTTTTATGTCGTGCTGAGTTTCGTGATTCGGCTGCGGGGTTCCGGATTCCTTCATTACCTGTTGCCTCCGATTGTGGTCGGGCCGGTGATCATGACGATTGGCCTAGTGCTTTCGCCGGTGGCCGTCAACATGGCCATGGGCAAAACCGGGGATGGAGCTGCAGAACTCATTCCGTTTGCTCCGTCGATGGTGGTTTCACTGCTTGCGCTGGCTACGACGATCATCGTGTCGATTCTGGGTAGGGGCTTGCTGAGGCTCTTGCCGATCCTGATGGGAATTGGGGTGGGCTATCTTGCGTCACTGCTGTTGGGTATCGTGGACCTCAGTCCGGTGCGCGAAGCGTCCTGGCTGGCAGTACCGTCGTTTGTGGCACCCGAATTCAATTGGAAAGCGATCTTGTTTATCCTCCCAATCGCCATTGCTCCTGCGGTGGAGCACATTGGTGACATGCTGGCGATCAGCAACGTCACCCATCGCAACTATCTCGAAAAGCCTGGACTCAAGAATACCCTATTGGGTGATGGGCTTGCCACCTCGGCTGCTGCTTGTTTTGGAGGTCCGCCAAATACCACTTATTCAGAAGTGACTGGGGCGGTGACGGTGACACGCGCCTTTAATCCGGCAATCATGACCTGGGCTGCGCTCTTTGCAATCCTGCTGGCCTTTGTGGGAAAGCTGGGTGGGTTGCTCGCGACGATTCCAACTCCGGTGATGGGGGGCATCATGCTGCTCCTGTTTGGCATTATCGCATCCATTGGCATGGAAACATTGATCCGTGCGAAAGTGGATTTGGGAGATGCTCGCAGTATGATCATTGTCTCCATGATTCTGGTCTTTGCCATTGGTGGCATGACTTTTCGATTTTGGGGTGTCTCGTTCACAGGCATCGGACTGGGAGCCATTACTGGCATTGTGCTCAATCTCATCCTTCCGCGAAATCGCCCCAAACCCATTGCCTGAGCGGGTTTCCCATAGATTGGCGCTGATACCCATTCTTGTTAAAAGCACTGATCATCAATCACGTTTCCGTAGGACTCGCGTTCATCGCGATGCCGCATCTTGTGAGGTAACTGAGGTCTCCGGCTAGCGAAGACCCTACGTTTCTGTTCAGTGAACAAAACCAGAACCAGTATG